>JAUWXW010000157.1 GCA_030616195.1 Chloroflexota bacterium
GGAGAATGAGAGAATCAGGCTATTGTGGTTCGATGTTTTGTCTCTAGGATTAACCTTGGTTCTCTTTCCGTGGTTGGAGGAGGAGTGGGGAGCGGTGATGGTCCAGGACATGTTCGGTTTTACGCCGTACACGCTGATTGACACCTCAAGCGAGGAAGCCATGTTCAAGGGACTGGCTAAGAGGGCTTTGTTTGACGTCCCGATGATCAGGCAGGCGCGGGGTGTGGCAGATCACTGGATCGGTGACATCAGGCGGGTAGTCAAAGACTACAAAGTAGATTGTGTCGTCTTTCCTGGCCACATGGGCCACAAGGATGGGTCTGCAAACGTTGGCATGATGAGGGAGACGTGCCGCGAACTCGGGGTCGCGTTTATCTATATCGGGATGGACCTGTTTGACAAGAAGTATACAACGACAGACGAGATAAAGGACATGGTCTCCAAGTTCTTCACGACGATGGGGCTGGGCTAGAGCTGGTTGAGATGGAGCGGAACAGGGCGCTCGCCTAGTGTTTGCCATGGTCTCGTTGCCCCCAGAGAAGGTGGATGCTCTGGATGACATGACTTTCGACCAATTCCTAGATAGCCTAAGGAACGCTCGATATGGGTCTAGAATTGTATGAAGAGCTGAAGGCATTGGTTGGGCAGGAGGGGTCGCGGCTAGTGGCTGTTGATGAGGTGTGCAAGCCGATGATCAGGCACTGGTGCGAAGCGATGCAAGATGGCAATCTCTGAATGAGATCCAGATTGTCATTTGTGCAGGGAAAAGGGCGATATATTCCTGCTGATGGAGAGGTATAAGGGTGCTTTAGACTTGCTTTAAACGAGGGGCTTCATGGTAGGGATCATATCCTATGGTGCGTACATACCTTTTGCGCGGATGCAACGTGAAATATTCTACAAATTCTGGGGTGGCTTTCATTCCGTTGTCTTGTTCTTGTTACGTGGTCAAGTTAAAATTATTAAGAATGGTCGACTATTGGAGGGAGGGAAGCATGTATGAAAACAAAAGAAACGTATGACGTTGTTATTATTGGTGGGGGGCCAAACGGGCTGGGGATAGCTGCTTATTTGTCCAAGTGTGGCCTCAAGGTATGTCTTTGCGAGGCGAGGCTGGAGGTCGGCGGCGCTTGTGAGTGTATTGAGCCCATCCCTGGCTTCAGAATCCACCCCCACGCTGTTGTGAACTACGCAGCAGCCGGGCCCGGATTTGAGCAATTAGAGCTTCATAAGTACGGTATGAGAATGGCCTGGGCTAAAGTCTTTGGTGCCGCACCAACTAGGGACCACCAGAGGTGTGCTGTGGGGGGCAGATGGTGTCCCCAGGAGACTAGGGAGGGCATGATGACGCTCTCGGAAGAGGCTGCAGCGACAACTTGGGGCATCTACGAGATAATGAATTCGCCGGAGTGCAAGGAATTCCTCAGGTCCATCTTCTGGACGCCGCCACCTCCAGAGGGGGTCACCCTCGAGCCAAAGGAGCTGCCCTGGGTGAAGGCGATAAAGAAGCTGCCAATGCTCAGTACGGTGTATGATGATAGCTGGCTCGACATGTCTACGTTGGACCTTTGCAATCTCCTGCTTCAGGAAGACGCTCAGAAGGTAGGGTTCTGTTTAGGCTCCTGGGACAATGGCCCTGATTTCCTTTCGAAAGGTATGGGGATCTTTGGCTTGGCCGATATGCTCTTGATGATGTATGCCGGCTCTGCGCCGCTGGGAGGGATGCACTCCTATATGCATGCCCTGATGCGCTGTGCCCTCGCCCACGGGGCTACCATCCTCACCAACTCCAAGGTGGAGGAGATCATAGTGGAGTATGGTGAGGCTAAGGGAGTGAGGCTAGCTGATAAGGCGCCCTGCCGGGACAAGGTGATATTAGCTGATAAGGCAGTGGTCAGTGCCGCCCATGTCAAGCCTACCTTCCTGGAACTCATCGCCCCGAAGCACCTGGACAAGGGCTTCCTCCAGCGGGTAAAGGATATCAGCATCAATGGGGGCAGCCTCTTCGTCCTCAACCTCATCGTCAAGGAATTGCCCAAGTTCAAGGGGAAGGGTGGGGAGCTGGTAAACAAGTATGCCCCCGTCGGGGTGGCTTTCCCCATAGATGGCATGGAGGAAATGCTGAATCACAGGCGGGCGATCTGCGTCGAGCGCAGACATCCGATAAAGAAGGAGGAGGCGATTCTCCGCACTATACGCCTTAGCCATATTGACCGAACAATGTGTCCGCCGGGTTACCAGATACTCTACAACTTTTTCCCGGTCCCGCCTCCCGAATACCATAGGGATGGGCCGGAGGCAGTGAACAGGGCCAGCGAAGAGCTAGTGGCTCTCGGGCTAGAGATGTACCGGGATTATTGCACCAATATGACCGATGACAATATTGTAGCCAAGTTCGTTAACAGCCCTTACGATTCCGCCTTCAGGAACATGGGGCTGGTGGGGGGAAACTTTCAGGGAATAAGAGTAAGCGAGGATGAGTGGTGGGTCAATAGACCCCTGCCTGAGCTTTCGAGATATAGGACGCCTATCCACAAGCTGTATCTATGTAACCAGACTTCCCACCCCGGGAGCCTGGCAACGATGGCAGTACCCTACTGCCTAATGCATATCCTGATTGAGGATCTGGACCTGAAACCGGGGGGCTGGTGGTATCCATCACTGCACTATATCTCGGAGCGGGAGGTCAAGGCAGCTGTGGTATGAGGCTAACAACTCGATGGATGTGAGTCTCTGACCACAGCAGGTAGAAGGTGTATTTGCCTTGAGGATAAGGCGGGATACTGGAAGCAAGTAACCGGTGGCATCCATCACTGGGTTACATTACTAAAAATGGAGGCAATCTGATGGAAATGTTTAAACCGAGCGTTCCTCCTTTTCCTGAGATGCCCAAGGAGCTGGAGTGTGATATAGCTGTTATCGGCGGCGGTCCCAATGGTTTGATCACCTCAGCCTATCTGGCAAAGGCAGGGTTGAAGGTTATTCTCCTGGAGAGAAGAGGCGAAATAGGCGGTGGGCTGGCAACAGAGGAGGTCCTCTACCCCTGCCACTACGCCAATACCCATGCCACCTACCATATGATGGTGGAATACATGCCGGTGTTTAAGGACTTCGACCTAGACAAGCGTGGTCTCCTGTGGGTCGGCCCCAATGCCCAAACAGGGATGATCTTCAAGGACAAGAGTTCGGTACTCCTACACCGCATGGCGGAAGACACTTACGACTCCATAGCGAAGTGGTCCGAGGAAGATGCCACTAGATTTTTTGGTTGGATAAGGGGTTTGAAGAAGATGATGGACGAGGTCCTAGCTCCAGGCACTTACTGGCCTCCCTTGCCAGCAGTGGATCTGGCAGTGAAGATGCAGAGGACTGAGCTGGGCAGGGAGCTCATGGAGATGATGGAGAAGAGCCCTTACCAGATTGTAACTGAGACCTTCACTCATCCAAAGGTGAGGGCGGTTTTTCTCTATGTCACCTGCATGTGGGGACTGGACCCGACAGAAACGGGGCTAGCCTTCCTCGTGCCCCTGATGATAACCCGCAGCATGCAGAAGTACCAGTGCTACGGCGGCTCTCACAAGCTGGCCGGGATGCTGGGTAAAGAGATCGTGGTCAATGATGGGATGATACTGGAGAACGGGGAGGTGGTCAAGATCAACGTCGATAACGGCAAAGTAAGCGGAGTGGAACTCTTCGACGGGACAAGGATAAAGGCCAAGGTGGTGGCTTCCAGCCTTGACCCCCATACTACCTTTATCAAGCTGGTAGGGGAGGACAAGATTCCTGCCAATCTGGCTGAGCGCTGTAAGACATGGAAGTGGGATAAATGGAGTCTTTGGACTCTGCACATCGCCACTCCAAAGCCACTGGAATATGATGTGGTAGATGATTTCCGAATTAACGAATCCTTCATGAATATAATGGGCTTTGAGGGTGAGGGTGATGTGATGAAGTTCTTCACTGGTGTCCGCGATGGAAGACTAGACCTTATAGGAGGTCATGCCACCTGTGAGACCCTGTACGACCCCACCCTCGTCGATATACCAGGTAGACATGTGTCCAAGTTCCAGTTCCCTGCCCCTTATGATCTGGACGGGAACTGTGCGAACTGGGAGAAGAGGAAGGCGGAGATCGAGGATAAGGTCCTCGACCTTTGGTTTAGTCGCCTAAGGGGCATGTCGCGGAGTGACATAATTGCTATGTCCAGCGAGTCGCCGGTGGATGTCGAGAGAAGGATTCCATGCATGGTGAAGGGGGCGATAAAACACGGGGACTACAATGCGTTGCAGATGGGCTTCTACCGTCCTGATGAGTCGTGCTCCTGCTCGAAAACGCCTGTGCAGGGTCTTTACCTCTGTGGGGCTTCGATGTATCCCGGAGGCATGGTGACTGGTGGGCCAGGGTATATTGCCAGCAACGTAATCGCTGATGATATGAGCGTCAAGAAGTGGTGGAAGGTACCAGCCTTCATTGAGAGGTACGTGGAGCAATATATAAAGGACTAGCGAGTTACTGCCCAATTGCGCTATTATAATAATGGTTGAGTGTCGCGAAAGGAGGCGTCTATGAAGACTGAAGAAAGGTACGACGTTGCTATAGCTGCAGGCCATGATGGCACAACAACGGCGGCATACCTGGCAAAGTGCGAACTGAGCGTCTGTTTGCTTGAGGAGAGGCCAGGATAGTGAAGAAGTGCAGCTACCCCTTGACGGCAATCAACTGCGTTAACCTCATTGTAACCGACATCGCCGTTGTCGAGGTGACAGATCGCGGGCTTGTTCTCAAAGAAGTGGCT
>JAUWXW010000088.1 GCA_030616195.1 Chloroflexota bacterium
CCTGTGTGGCGCCTCCACCTATCCCGGGGGCATGGTCACTGGAGGCCCTGGATACGTGGCTGCCAACAAGGTAGCCGAGGACATGGGCCTGAAGAAATGGTGGAAGCCGACGCCTGCCATGGAGAAATACATCAAGACCTACATGGAGTGATTACCCTTTGGCTAGCTTTGGGGCCAAAGGCTGAAAGGGACGTATGGTTTAAGGACTGTGGGCAAAGGAAACAAGGCTCTACTTGGAGGTCTCGTATATATTGGCGTTAGCTCGGAGCGTGAATTAGCACTTACTGAAGAAACCTGGAGGTGCTGTGGTGATGGAGCATGATAGTCTGCTTGGCGGCTATCGCGTTCTGGATCTAACCGATGAAAAAGGTCATCTGTGCGGGAAGGTCCTGGGCGACTTCGGGGCTGATGTAATCAAGGTTGAAAAACCCGGAGGCGATCCTTCCCGGAATATCGGTCCCTTCTACAAGGACATCCCTCATCCGGAGAAGAGCCTCTTTTGGTTCAGCACGAATACGAGCAAAAGAGGTATCACTCTGAATATCGAAACGCTTGACGGCAGAGAGATATTCAAGAGGTTGGTCGAGACCGCAGACTTTGTAGTAGAGTCCTTTCAGCCAGGCTACATGGATGATCTGGGCCTGGGGCACTCGGAACTCGAAAAGATCAAGCCTGACATCATTATGACCTCCATTACTCCCTTTGGGCAGACTGGCCGCTATGCTCACTACCAGAGCACCGATCTTGTCGGCTGTGCCATGGGAGGCCTGGTGCGGCTCCTGGGTGATCTGGGACGCCCTCCGGTACGCATGAGCTGCGATCCCCAGGCCTACTTTCATGCCGGCCTTCAGGGTGCGCTGGGGTCAATGATGGCCCACTACTATCGCGCTCTTACTGGCGAGGGCCAGCACGTGGACGTTTCCATGCAGGAGGCGGTAACCCTGGCGCTGATGCACGCCGTCGAGATCTACGAGATTATGAAGGTGAACGTCATTGGAATGGGTCAGTTCTTCGTGTCAGTCAGGCCAGCCCCGCAACCGCCGCTTTTCACCCGCTTAATCATGCCCTGCAAGGACGGCTATGTCTTTGCCACCTTTGGTGGGGGTGGCTTCGGTGGGCAGGTCCAGTCGTCCAGGGCCTTGGTGGAGTGGGCCAATGAACAGGGGATGCTTATGGAGTTCAAGGATTCTGACTTCACTCAATGGGATGCTTCCACCCTGAGCCAGGAGGAAAGTGACCGTCGTTGGGCTGTCTTCGGCGACTTTCTCAACACCAAGACCAGGTCCGAACTCTATGAGCAAGCGGTGAAGCGAGGCATCATGCTCGCTCCCTGTAACACCATCGAAGACATAACCAGGAATGCGCAGCTCGAGGCACGGGGTTTTTGGGAGAAGGTAGAACATCGGGAGTTAGGTGAAACCATAACCTACCCCGGGGCTCCGCTCAAGATCAAGGAAACTCCTTGGAGAATCCAGCGTCGTGCCCCTCTTATTGGTGAGCACAATGACGAGGTGTATGGAGAAGAACTGGGATTCTCCAGGGAAGAAATGGCAGTGCTGAAGGCTAGGGGGGTTATCTGACATTTAGAGAACGGGTATTGGGGCAAAGGAGCGGGAAGTGGCAAAACAGGTTTTTGAAGGGATAAAAGTAGCCGATTTCACCTGGGCCGCTGTTGGGCCTCAGGTTGGCCGCGAGCTTGCCGAGCACGGGGCCACTGTAGTCCGCGTTGAGAGCCACCGCCGTCTCGATCCAGTGAAGACATTTGCCCCCTTCAGGGATGGTGTACCGGGTGTCAACCGCAGTGCCTTCGGGACAGAATACAACACCAACAAATATGGTATAAGCCTTGACCTGAACAAACCCAAGGCTCAGGAGGTGGCCAGGAGGCTGGTGACATGGGCTGATATCGTTGGTGACAGTATGACCCCGGGGACCATGGCCAGACTCGGGTTGGACTATGAAAGCTGCCGCAGGATAAACCCGTCCGTTATCTACTTCAGTACCACCCAGCAGGGGCAGTACGGCCCACACCGTGACTTCCAGGGTGTCGGACATCACGTCAATGCGATAGCCGGCTTCTCTGAATGCACTGGCTGGCCGGACAGCGATCCTACTATGGTCTTTCCTGCGTATTCCGATTTCATTTCCCCGTGGTACTTGCTGATAGCCGTGATGGGAGCCCTTCTGCGCCGGCGCAAGACAGGGGAAGGCATGTATATCGAGCAGGCGCAGCTTGAGGCAGGTCTTACTTTCCTGGCTCCTCCTGTGCTCGATTATACCGTTAACCAACGGGTTACCTCCCGTAGTGGGAATCGTGATCGCTACATGTCTCCTCACGGGGTCTACCCCTGCCGCGGCGCCGACCGCTGGGTGGCCATCGCGGTAACCAATGACGAGCAGTGGCAACGCTTCTGTAAGGTGATAGGTAATCCCGAGTGGGCGAAGGATCCCAAGTTCGGCACCATCCTGAGTCGGAAGGAAAACGAGGATGAGTTGGACAGGCTTATCGGGGAGTGGACCAGGGATTACACCCCGGAACAGGTAATGACGATGATGCAGGATGTCGGGGTGCCGGCTGGGGTGGTGCAGACCGGTGAGGACCTGCTTGATGACCCGCAGCTAAAGCACCGGCAGCATTTTCGAGTGCTTGCCCATCCTGAAATTGGTCCCCATTCTTATCATGCCCCAGCTTATCGCCTTTCACAAACCCCCTGTGATATTAAGAGGCCGGCGCCATGCCTGGGGCAGCACAACGATTACGTCTATAAAGAGGTCCTGGGTTTTTCTGATGATGAGATAGCTGACATGCTGGTAGAAGGGGTCATAACCACTGATGCTGATGCTCCCACAAAGATGTAGGGGTAGCACTTGACATAACTGTGGAGAATGCTGGCCACCTGCATTGCTCGGGTGGTTTTCGGATGCCCCGCGGGGAATGTATCATGGGCAGATAATCATAAGAAGCATAAAGCAAGAAGTGAGGAGGGTGTCATGAGAGCCGCGGTACTATATGAAGTCGATAGCCCCTTCCGTGTAGAAGAGGTCAATCTGGATGAGCCAAAGTATGTCGATTTGTTCATGACAGGGAAGCTCCCCATCGATAAGCTGATCACTCGGAACTACAGCCTGGACCATATCAATGAAGCTGTTCAGGCTCTGGAAAAGGGAGAGGTAATACGCAGCGTAATTCGGTTTTGACCTGGCCTGCTTTGCCAAGCCACTGCTCGAAGATATCTAATTCTCAAATGAGGTTAGGATGCCCGACGCGACATTCGATGCGGTGATAGGTGGGCGAGGGAATAAGGCCCTGCTGCTCGCCATGTATCTCATCAAATATGGCGGCATGAGCGTTGGCATATTCGAAAGGAGGCACGAAATCGGCGGCTGCCTGGCCACCGAGGAGATCTCGGCCCCGGGGTTTCGAGGTAATACCCACGCCAACATAATCTTGCCCTGGTACTTCACCGCAATCTGGCGCGATTTCCCTGAATTCTGGGACTATGGTGCCCAGATCGATCAGCATGTCTTGGGCGATGGGGCTATCTTCAGAAATAATCAGACATGCCTTGGGATCTACAGCGAAAAACATGACCCCACCCAGGAGCGTACTGCGAAGGAGATTGCCCGGTTCTCGGAGAGGGATGCCGAGAAGTGGTTCAAAGTTTGGGATTTATGGCGAAGTGATGAGTTCCAGAGAGTGCAGTTCGACATGCTGTTCAATCCGGCAGAGTTTCGCATGGCTCCCGAGGTGCTGAACAGGCAAATAGCTGTGTATCCGAAGCTTGTGGAAGCCGGCTTTGAACCGGACGCACTAGTCCTCACAGCCAGCCATATACGTGCGGTGCGCGACTTCTGGGAAAGCAAGGAGCTGCAGTACTGCATAGTGAGATTTGCTCTTTCAGGGGCATACGATGTTAGTGACCCGGGGATCGGGGCTGATACGGTGGGTTTGCCACCGACAATGCCGACTATGAGCTTTGTCAGGGGAGGGACTCACCAGATAGCTCATGCTGCTCACCAGATACTGGTGCAGAACGGATGCCAGTTCTTTACTCATGCCGAGGTAGATAAGGTCATTATTGAGAATGGCACAGCTACCGGCATTCGTCTTACCGATGGGAGCGAGATAGGGGCGAGGAAGCTGGTGGTGAGCACCTTGAACCCGGCGCAGCTTTGCTTCGATTTAATAGGCAGAGAGCATCTGGACTATAAGCTGGCGCGTCGCGTAGAGCAATTGGAAAACGCCTTTTGTTGCTTGATGTGGTACTCTTTTGCTCTGCACGAGGCTCCCAAGTATGAAGCTGCTGCCTTCAATCCTGACATAAACGAGTGTTTCTGGCTGGGACTGTCAGAGGATAATAACCCTGAGCGTGTTGTCAGAGAGTGCCACTATAGCAGGTTAGGCCAGTGGCCTCCGCTGGAGGACTACTGCCCCACTGTTTGGTGTCATAGTCTGGTTGACCCCGCCTATGCCCCTCCTGGAAAGCATGTTGCCCAGAACGAGCAGCTTGGGCCGGCTGCCAGCGCCCACACGGAGAGGGAATGGCTGGAGATAAAGAAACGGTATGCTGAGGAATTGATTAGCATCTGGCAGAAGCACGCCCCTAACATGACCTGGGACAACATCATTGGCGTTGATACCAACACTCCCTATGATAACCTCCGCATGAAGAACCTGGCGCCCAACGGGTCCATGGGGCTGCTTGACCGTACGCCATACCAGGTTAAGGAATGTAGGCCTACCCCGGAGCTGGCCAACCACAGGACTCCGATAAAGAATCTGTATGCCACAGGCGCAGCCTGGCATCTGGGGGCAAATTGTGGATCAACGGAGTCCTATAATTGCTACAAGATCATTGCCACTGACATGGGGCTGGGCAAGCCGTGGGAGGAGGCGGGCAAAGAGGACCCTGACTCCTTGATTGAGGTACAGCGAAACGTCAATCAGAGAATGCGGGATTCGTTCAAGGCCGAGGTGTAGGACAAAGTAAGGAGGTTACGATGGCGGATGCAACATTCGATGCGGTGATAGCTGGCGGAGGAAACAAGGCGCTGATGCTCGCCATGTACCTTACCAAGTATGCCGGTATGAGCGTCGGCATATTTGAGAGGAGGCACGAGATCGGGGGCGGCCTGGCTACTGAGGAGGCAGCGGCCCCCGGCTTTCGCGGCAATACCCATGCCAACATAATCCTGCCCTGGTACTATGCACCCCTCTATCGTGATTTCCCCGAGTTCTGGGACTACGGCGCACAGACCGACCAGTATCTCGTCAGCGATGGTGCCGTCTTCAAGCACAACAATACGTGCCTGGCCCTCTACAGCGAGAAGCATGATCCAACTCAGGAGAGAACGGCCAGGGAGATCGCCCGGTTCTCCGAGAAGGATGCTGAAACGTGGCTCAAGCTGTGGGCACTGTGGCAAAGCGATGAGTTTCAGAGGGTGACCTTGGACCCGCTGTTCAATCCCCACGAGTGGAGGGTTGCCCCAGAATTCATGGAGAGGCAGGTGGCCGTCTACCCTAAACTTCTGGAAGCCGGCTTTGAGCCGGACTCGCTGATCATGTCAGCCACCCCTCTACGGGCGGTGAGGGAATTCTTTGACAGCCCGGAGGTCCAGTACACCATCCTGAGGTTCTTTCCTTCCGGGGTGGCCAACGTTCATGACCCTACCAAAGGACTCCAGATCTTGGGTCAGGCGGCCACGCTGGCGACCTTAGGGTTTGCCAGAGGGGGGACCCACCAGATTGCTCATGCCTGCCACCAGATACTGGTGCAGAACGGATGCAAGTTCTTTACCCACGCTGAGGTAACCAAGGCTATTATCGAGAACGGAGCGTGCACTGGCGTTCGCCTTGCGGACGGCACCGAGATTAGGGCCAGAAAGCTGGTGGTCAGCGCCGGCTTGAGCGCGGCGCAACTGTGCTTCGAATTGATAGGTAGAGATATCATTGGCGACAAGATAGCGCGTCGCGTGGACAATCTGTCAACGTCGAATATAGGCAACATAATGTGGTACAGCTTTGCTCTTCACGAAGCCCCCAAGTACAAAGCAGCTTCCTTCAATGCCGATATAAACGAGACCTTTTGGCTGGCACTGGCAGAAGACCCTAACGTGGAACATATCGCCAGAGAGTGCAACTACGCAAACATGGGGATGATGCCTCCCATCGAGGACTTCAATCCGGTTGTCTGGTGCCATAGCCTGGTTGATCCCTCTTATGCGCCTCCGGGGAAGCATATCGCCCAGCACGAGATGCAGGGGCCACGTGCCACCGACCTTCCGGAGAGGGAATGGTTGAAGCTTAAGAAGAAACATGCCGAGGATCTGATTAGCGTCTGGGGCAAGCATGCTCCCAACATGAACTGGGAAAACATTATCGGCGTGGACACCAACAGCCCCTTCGATTACATACGAATGAAGAACCTGGCGCCTCATGGCAACTTTGCCGGCATCGACAAGACTGCGTCCCAGAACGACGCCAACAGGCCCACCCCGGAGCTGGCCAACCACAGGACCCCGATAAAGAATCTCTATTGCACCGGGGGCTACTGGCATATAGGTGGGGAGGCCAGCGTTGTACAGTCCTACAACTGCTACAAGATCATAGCTGCCGATATGGGTCTGGGCAAACCCTGGGAAGAGGCGGGTAAAGAAGACCCGGATTCCCTGATTGAGCAAACTCGCCTGGTAACGAAGAGAATGCGAGATTCGTTCAAGGCAAAGGCGTAGCTTGGCAAGGAATATCCTTGCCATACGGATAATGAAACCGTAACCAAGGAGGCAGAAATGGCGAACGAATATGACGTAATAATCATCGGCAGCGGTCCTAACG
>JAUWXW010000132.1 GCA_030616195.1 Chloroflexota bacterium
GTGGGGATCCCCGATAAAAAGGCAGACCTCCATGGGGGGAGGAATACACGGGTTCTCTGAAACTGCCCGACAAGGACAGGTCCCCACCGCAATTGAATCAGGGTTCTTGAGAACTATGTCTCTGGCTATCTTGTAGGGGACAACTGTCTCGGACACCGGTAAAATCAAATCCTGTCTCTGGGTAACCAGCTTTACAGCGTCCTGCAACTTCACCACTTTGGCATGGTAGATGTTGGTGTCGGTGCTCGGGGTGGTATCGGTGAGCTGCTGCAGGTAGGCCTTCATCATCTCGGCTACACCTTCGTCCAGCTTCTCTGAGGGCTCCCTGACGGGGAGGCCCATTGACTGGACCGCATAGTACAAGAAATGTTCTATGTACTTCATATAAAGGTAGGCGGCGAAAAAGTCATTCTTATCCTCTAAAGGATAGAAGTCATAGAGTGCCCTGGTTGTGTCGTGGTGCATGGTCTCCTCCTTTCGTTAAGCGTGAGGTCTCTCTGCTGTCTATTGAACCGCCTGGCGCAAGCGGTGGTACTGGAGCACTGTCTGGGCAACGTTCATTCCAGAGTCTATTGCCTGTTGCACGCCGATGCCACGGCCACCTGCATCACAACCAACGTAGAACAGCCCCCGCAGCGGGGCTTTGGTTGATGGCTTATAGCCACCGCACTGGCCCACTATCTGTCCCAGGCCGATGCATTCTCCGCCTATGCCTGGCAGCACCTGATCCCGGGTAAGGGCAGAGACATCGTGAGTGGAATAGCCCTCCTTGGACTCGATGTGGGCTGGCAGGTCGGGGAAGACTTTGAACATCATTTCGTCCACCTTGTCCCACCACACCTGTTTCTCCTTCTCCGTCATCTGGGGGTCGGCAGGGCACCATGTCCCCGTCAGGATGATCTGCTTACCTGGTGGGGCGGCGTCGGGGTCGTAATTGGAGGGAACCTCGATCCAGACAGAAATCTCCTTGGGGATATCGCCTGACTTGGCCTTGGCCCAGCGCTCCATAGTCCAGCCACTCTCATCCGAGAACAGGCAGCCAGCCGGATCATCGATGACCTTCTTGTCCAGAAAGTAGCGAACGCCCATCATTCCCCAGGAGGGGACCAGGTCCTTGACGTAGTTGACGTAAGCCCGGTCGAAGTGCTCTTCGCCCACCAGTTTAAGCACGGTGGGCTGAATGCCGGCGTTGCTCACCACGATAGGAGCCTGGAAACTACCCTTGTCAGTGACAACGCCGGTGACTCTGCCCTGGTCAACGGTGATCTTCTCCACTCTGGCACGCATAATGGCCTTGCCACCGTTCTCTTCCACTGCCTGAGCAAAGGCCTCGGCGGCCCGGCCGATGCCGCCCTTGCCGAAAACTCCGCCACCACCGAGGAACACAGCTTGGATCGTTCTCACCGCCTCTGAGGCAGCCACTACGTCCAGCGGGACCATAAAGCAACCGTCAGAGATGAAGTGGAGGAAGCTGTAGATTCCCCTGGGCACCTTGTAGCCACTGAGCCATTCTTGGAAGCTGATATCGTCCAGGGTGTCGATATCCTGGGGGCTCATCAGCGTTAAGTCGGTCAAAAGCTTGAGGGCATCTTCTTTTTCCTCTTCCTTTACCTCCAGCCAGGCGAACGTTCTATCGGGATCCGGGGTCGTGCCCTGGGGACCCCGTACGTACTGCCCAGAGGAGGCCTTGTATCTACTGCCGTTGCCCTGAGCTATTATCAGCGGTGACCTGTCTTCCATCCCCAGTTCCTTCAGGACAACCTCAAACAGATTCCCCTGGGCTGGGGCGGAGTGAACCATCCAGGCGGTGTAAGTGAACCCTTCCTTGGAGAGGGCTGTTGCTTTGCCGCCGGCGCGGGCGTTCTTCTCCAGGAGCAACACCTTGAGACCCCGCTTTGCCAGCAGGGCGGCGCAGGTGCTACCTCCGAACCCGGCCCCAACCACGATCACATCATATTCCTCGCTTGCCATGATGGTCCTCCGTTCTTTTTCACACCAGATGTATACTTGCTGCTGTCGTGTCCCCGTAGTATGTTGACGATAGGCGGCAGGGAGGGCATTTGCCCTCCGCCCTGAGATTGCCACGTCGTGGTGCCTGCCCTGAGCGGTGCCAGATTCTTCGGTCGCCTGAGGTCGCCAGAGGGTCGCCTAAGGCGACACCGACCTCAGAATCACAGGGAGCGAAGGGCCCCTCGCAATGACAGTTGGCGTAGCTTGCAAAGATGTTTCCGTTGGCACTGCTGCTGCCAAATCGGTCAAGTTGTGCAGCACGACCATCCGCGCCTTCCGGCCCAGGTATGAGCTAGACTCTTTTTACTCTAATAGTAGATCCAGCCAACCACCAACCCACACCAGGTCCTCGACCTCGGCATCGAATTTATATATGGCTACGTGATCTGCCAGGTACCGTTTAGTCTCGCTGAAGCCCCATTCCGGGTAGCCTTCCCACATAGGACCTCCTGTCTTATACTCTACGGCTACGTCATAGAAGGCTTGAGAGTTGAAGTTTTCGGCTCCCACCTCTGCTATTGCCTGCTCTATGAGATGGAAGATGGCTACCAATTGGTGCATTCCACCCACATATGCCAGACCGGCGTAAATTGCCTCGTCCGCGTCGCCAGGGTGGTATCTGTAGAGAAGCTCTTTAGCCAGGTCGACTATCTCGCTTTCTTCATTCCACATCAAAGACATATTCGGGGCCAAGGTGCCATCAAGGGCTTCCCAGCCAAGCTGGTCCACCAGGAATCCCCGGTAGGAAGATGCGGTACCGATGTCGAAAAACCTGGCGCTGTACCCCCTCATTTGAAACTCCTTCATAAAAGGACCCATTGGGAAGCCCATTGCTTCTATATAATCGCAGCCTTTCAGCTTCTCTACCTCGCCACCCCATCCTATTTGGCCAAAGGGCGCTATAAATCCGCCGACGTACTCAATCTGATCCGGATGGTCCAGGGCATATTCCCTCAGGGCTATATCGTGTTGCAGGGTGGCGGGCTCGCTCCAACCCGTCATGCCGAACTTGGGGACTCTGCCTTTCGCTGTGTAATCCCAGTCTTCTTCGTGGACCCATTTCAGGAAGGTCTTCATCAGCGAATAGTGAGAGTTGGAGAAAGCAAATACCCAACCTGGAGGATCCAACATTTCCTGGTTGGTGCTTAGAGCGGCAATGGCGAACTCGTCCCTGTCGGCGGAACTTTTCAGTATCACGGCAGTTTGGGGGATAACACAGATAATTAGCTTCGCCCCCCTCTCTCTGACCCACTCATAGCCAGGTATATCCCTGCTGGGATCGTACTTGTTATCCCAGGAAACCACCTTAAATTTCACCCCAGGTATAAGTCCTTTTTCATTGTAGTGGCTGACCATGTCAGCCAGCGCCCAATGAAGGGGGATAATAGCCGGTGAGGCTGGTCCGGTGAGGTCCGTGATTTCGCCTATGGTGATAGTCACCACGCCTTCTTCTTCCTCGTCGCAACTCAAGCAAAGCGGAACGACCAGGACTAGGACCAACAAAGCAGCCATCGCCCTTTTCCAACTACGGTTCATCTTCTACCTCCTTTTTCCGCTCCTGAAACGGAGCTTCCTCTCTCTATTTTGACACGAGAGGCAGCCAGAGCCAGTGATCCTCAGCAGACCCTCCACCTTGGCTTTCCCATCACAATATGCCTCCCTTGTCTGGCTGTCTGCCGGGTTGTTTATCACACCGGCGTCGCTTGCCCCCCTTAGTATCCCTCGTATCCGTACTTGGGATACCTTCCCAGGATGAGGAGCTCGGTGACGCCGTAGCCCACCTCGTCGCCACAGCGAAATTCGCAGTTCAAGTCACCAATGAAGGCTACTTCGCTTACCACCTTCGGGTCGGTAATGTCCAGCTTGAAGCCGTCGATAAAGCTGGGGCCCATCCACAGACCGTGGGCGAATCCCCGGTACTCCCCGTAACCGCCGGGCTTCACGTAGCAGATACTGATGGGGCGCAGCGACAACTCTATCTTGGAGCCATCGACAGCATTGAGGACGACCCGGCCCGACGTTATCTGCCGGATGTCGGGACGCAACTGGAAATCGTGCTCGATGCTGGCCAGCTTGAGTGCCTCCTTATGGGTTTCGTAGGGGTAAAACACTTCCCCGCCGAAGGTAATGGGAGTGCCATCCCAGGTCTCCCTTAAGTGATAAGTAGCCCCCCATTGGGGGAACTGCACCAGGATCCAGTTGTACAGGAACCCTATGGGCACCTCAGGGGGCTCCACCCCTGTTTCCGGTGCACCGCCACCCCTTCTGACACCCCACGAATGGTCTCTCATTGCCAGCCAGATTTGTTTGTCGACTTGGTGGGTCTTGCCCTCGATCTTTATCCAGCCGCTGGGCTTCCCCACCTGGACGAAGCGCCGTATGTTCTCTGCCTCCCTGCCCTTAACCCGGGCAAACTGGGGCGGCTCCTCAACGGCGGGCATGGTCGCCTCAAATTCCAGGTCGTAGCTGAGGCCGTAATCGTTCTCACCCAGAGCACAGCGAACTTTCCTTAGCGGATCGATCACCTCCCACGAGAAAGGCCCAACCTTGACCTCATCGGTTTGAGGATAGAGTTCTCGCGAGGCCCTCACTGCGTACTGTGTCTTGCCCTCCACGGCGATGGTGCCAAAGGCATCCATGACATTACGGTTGGGATACTTGCCGAAGCCGGCCAGGAGATGGAATTTCCCTGACGTATCGTGGACGTTGAGCCATATCCTTTCCGTCCATTCTCGGGCGCTGGTCTCGACGTGGTCAAAGGTGGAGACGATCTGATGGCACAGGAACTCGTCGTATTTTGTCAGCATGATTACCCCCCGTTGTTTGCATTTGGGAGTGTGCGCAGAAAACTCCTTGCGTCCCTTTCCGGCGTCTCCCGAAAGCTGTTTCGGTGAGGAGCTGTGGCCCCGGTTTTGACTGGATTCCTCATATTAGCTAGCCGTGAGGCCGCTTCCAACGACCTCTTCGCGCTTCGTATATGAACTTGCATCAGATAGTAATAGGACACTCTCCGAATGTCAAATCGCTGTACTCATCTAGCGCATCGGTGACACACCACCTCTAGGTGCTGGAAAGCCCTGAGGATGATGCCCCAGGCTGAAGCCGCGCTCTCGTTTTCTTCATCGGCGGGGATCGGCAGGGGGCTTGCAGAGACTGCCATATAGCTCCGGCCTTCGGTCTCCAAAGAGGTCCAACTCAAACTCCCCAGGAGTGATCACCACGTGCTTCTCCCTGGCCGTCGCTGGTTCGATGTCAGCGTAAAGAATATCTTCCTCATAGGGCTTCCCCTCAGCCAAAGCCATCCCTTCAGCAAAGTGGGCGATCTTGCTGCCACCGAAGAACTTTATCCCCCGCTCCTCGCCAACACGGTTAACGGCCACAACGAAGACCAGGTTCTCAAGTGCTCTGGCCGGAATGATAATCTCTGGAATGCACTCCCCAAGCTCAGGCCAGTTCGCCGGGAGAACAAAGATATCCGCTCCCTCCAGTGCCAGAATGCGTACGTACTCCGGGAAATTGCCATCGTAACAGATACCCATCCCTATCCTCCCAATCTCAGTCTCGCACACAGT
>JAUWXW010000247.1 GCA_030616195.1 Chloroflexota bacterium
GTCATCATCTCTTCTCATATCCTCCCTGAGGTGAGCATGACCTGTGAGCGTGTGATTATCATAGATCGAGGCAGGATTGTGGCTGAGGACCGTATTGAGAACCTTGCTTCTATGATACGTGGCTCAAGGCGTTTCCGCCTGGAAGTAGAAGGGCCTTCGGACGAAATAGCCGAGCGTCTGCGGCAGACCGATGGTGTTGAGCGCGTTAGCCGTGAAGACTCTCGCTACATCGTCGAGTGCTCTGTAGAACAGGACCCGCGTGGCAAGATAATGGAAACCCTCGTCCAGGGCGGGTGGACTCTGCTCTCCCTGGAATCCATGGAGATGAGCCTTGAGGACATCTTCCTTGAGTTGACCACTGAGGAAGGGGAGTAGTGAGAAACACGGCAACTATCGCCTTCAAGGAGTTCAAGTCCTACTTGGCGTCACCTATGGGCTACATAATTACCGGTATCTTCTTGGCGCTAACCGGCTTCGTCTTCAGCATCAGTCCTGCCACCTATTTTGAGACCAGTATCAGGGGTTTTGTAGAAGCGGGTAGTATGTTGTTGCTGTTGTTTGCGTCAGTGCTGACCATGCGTTTGTTTGCCGAAGAGAGGAAGATGGGCACTGCGGAACTGTTGCTCACGGCACCAGTGCGAGATAGTGAAGTTGTGGTGGGGAAGTTCTTAGGTAGCCTGGGCATCCTGGCAGTGATGCTGGTGCTGACCTTCTATTATCCCATTCTCCTGATGTGGTTTGGCGACCCTGATATGGGGCCCATTGCCACCGGTTACCTGGGACTCTTTCTTCTGGGCTGTGCCTCCCTGGCGGTGGGGTTATTCGCTTCATCACTGACCTCGAACCAGATTGTGGCGGCGGTGGTTGCTGGAGGTATCCTTTTTGCCTTATGGTCCCTGGGCTGGGCAGCTGACCTGCTTCCTGAAGGCCTGGGAGGGGTGATTGGCTACCTGTCCCTCTCGTACTACTTCTCTGACTTCACCAGGGGAGTGATCGATACCAGGGCTATAGTCTACTATCTGAGTGTCATGGTCCTGTTCCTGTTCCTGACGACAAGGTCTCTGGAAAACAGCAGGTGGAGCTGAATGCAGGGTAGCCCCAGGGTCTATGGGTTCTCCGGCCTGATTGCTGTGCTCGGGCTGGTGGCCCTGCTGGTAGGCCTCGTGGTGACGTTGCTGCTGCCCGGCATCCGGTACGTAGCCTGGGGCATCGCAGGGTTGGGGGTACTCCTTCTGGCCGCAGCCTTCATCATCGATTTCAGGCGGGTTAGCAGCGCGCTTACCGGTAGGCGCGGGGTGTTCAGCACCGGTACTACGGTAATGGCTTCCATCTCCGTCGGCATTATCCTCTTGGCTAATGCCATCAGCATCGGGAACTACCAGCGTTTCGACGTCACCAGTTTGGCACAATTCACTCTTACTTCTCAGACAAAGGATGTTCTGGGCAAGATGGAAACGCCGGTACGGGCTTTATGTTTTTTCACCCCGCAAGACCCTTATGGTATTGGTGATTATGCCGCCAATCTGCTGGGTGAGTACCAGAACTACACCGACCAACTGAGTGTAGAATTCATTGACCCTGATGAGCATCCGGACCAGGCGAGACGCTATGGCATAATCGAGTATCAGACAGTCGTCTTTGAGAGCCAGGACGGCCAGCGGCTGGTATGGCCGTATGAGATTATGGAACGGGCGGAACACGCCTTTACCAGCGCTATTCTGGAGGTCACCGGGATCGTACAGAAAAAGGTGTATTTCCTCACCGGGCACGGTGAAAGCAGTATCAACTCGGACTATAGCTCCGCTAGGGAGTCTCTGCTCGACAACCTCTATTGGGTAGAGACTCTGGACCTTCTTCGCACTCCTGCAGTCCCCGAGGACTGTGCCGCCCTGATAATTGCAGGCCCGCGCAGGTCGTTGACCGGCGATGAGGTAGAAGCCGTTGAACAGTATCTGGAGAGTGGGGGACGGGGACTGATTCTCGTCAATCCTGAATCTCCGCCGGAGATTCGGCAAGTGCTTTCTGCTTGGGGGGCTGTAATAGAAGACGGAACTGTTGTTGACCGGGCGTCCTATTTGGCTCCCAGCATTGATAGCCCCAGCGTGCCGAGGACGAGGAATGTCTTCGCTATGTCAACTACATATTTCCCTGGGGCTACCGCCATTATTCCTCAGGAAGAGATGGGGGAGAATATCGAGATGGTAGCCCTGGTCTGGACCAGTAAGGATAGCTGGCTGGAAAGGGATTTCGACCCTGGTGAGGAGCCTAGCTTTGACGAGGAAATCGACCGGGAGGGTCCGCTGGCTCTCGGTGTTCTTATCACAACCGTTGCAGCTGGTGAAGCTGGAGAAGAACTGCCTCAGCAAGACGGAGGTACCCGCATGGTAGTGTTCGGTGATTCCGACTTCGCTTCGAATGAGCACTTCTACAACGGCAATAACGGCGACCTGTTTCTCAACTCAGTAAACTGGCTTGCCGAGGAGACAGAGTTGATCTCAATCCACCGCAAGGTTCTTCCTTTCCGCAGACTTGTGGTTGGGCCAGAGGTGGTAGATTTCATCAAGTATTCCAGTACAGCCGTGCTTCCCCTCGTGGTACTGGTGATAGGTGGCCTCGTCTGGTGGCGAAGAAGGTAGTAAGACAAGCTTGCCCTGGGGAGGAAATCGCTTGAGCGTCAGAAACATCCTTATTCTGTTGGCCGTTCTCGCTGCTTTGGGGGGATTCTACTACATTTCTAGTATTCCTGAGCCTGCCCCGAAACCGGAGCCACGGGTGTTCGTCGGGTCGGCCGAGATGGGAGAGCTACAACATATCGAAATACGGCTGCCTCACGAGGGCAAAAGCGAGGCGTTTGTTAAGGAAGCCGACAGGACCTGGCACTTCGATGACCCTGAGAGGTCAGATGTAGATATGAAGCGGTGGGGAGGAGGCATACCACTTCTCCT
>JAUWXW010000174.1 GCA_030616195.1 Chloroflexota bacterium
CGCCAGCAGACGCTGCAGCGGGAGTCGGTCAACATCAACGATGTTGTCCAGACCACCCTTGCCCTTCGCACCTATGAACTCGAGACCGGCAATGTCACGGTCACCACTCATCTGGACCCTGACTTGCCCGCTACCATTGCCGACGGCGGCCAGCTCCAGCAGGTGTTCCTTAACTTAATCATGAACGCCGAGACGGAGATGAAGTCAGCGCATGGCAAGGGCAATCTCTTCATCAAGACAGAGGCGGTAGGCAGCACCGTACGGATATCTTTCCGGGACGATGGTCCGGGGATAGCCAGGGAAAACCTGGACAGGATATTCGAGCCCTTCTTCACCACCAGGGAGGTAGGAAAAGGCACAGGCCTGGGCTTGAGCGTCTGCTACGGCATGGTATCCGAACATGGTGGTAGGATATATGTGGAAAGCGAGCTAGGCAAGGGAGCTACCTTCATCGTGGAGTTGCCTATCGTCACCGAGCCTGAACAACTGGAACTACCCCAGCCAGCGGTTGAGGAGCCTGAGAGAGTAGCCGGCGCCAGGATACTGGTGGTGGATGATGAGTCGGTGATCCTGGGATTTCTTGGCCAGGTGCTGAGCGACGAGGGATACGATGTAGAGACCGTGGATAACGCCAGTGAAGCCTTAGACAGGATTAAGCGTCAGAGGTACAGCCTTATCCTGTTAGATATCAAGATGCCGGGCATGAGCGGTAGTGAATTGTACCGGCGCATACACAAGATAGCCCCGTCTCTAGCCAGAAGAGTCCTCTTCATCACCGGCGACGTTGTAGGGGCAAGGACAATGGACTTCCTTTCCCGCACCAGGGCTCCCTACATCGCCAAGCCCTTTGATGCCGAGCAGCTGAAGAAAGAGGTAGGCGGCATATTGGCCGGAAGCAAAAGGTGAGGACCAAGCCCCGAGTTTGCGTGCCAGTCACCCGCCTACGGGTGACCTATCACAGTGCTCCTTCCGGCAGGTTACGCCCTGTTCTCCCCTCTCCGTTGACGGAGGAGGGAAAAGGGTGAGGGTGAAAGCCCGTGCAACACCGCTCGCTGTGGTGCCCTTAGACCTTTAAGTTTCTGTGTAGTCATCTCGACAGCCAGCAGGGCAGGTGGTAGAATGCCTTGAGCTAGATGGGTCGGCTGAGTTTGAGGTCCATCTGACGGCTGCAGTTTGATAATGCTGTTTGTACCAGGAGGCATGCGCAATTGAAAGACAAGACGAAAGAGCAGCTCTTAGATGAACTGGCGCTATCACGTCGACGGGTTGCCGAATTGGAAAAGAGGGAAGCTAGGCATAGACGGGTGGAAGCTCTGTATTCCGTCGCGCAAACGGCAGGCCATACCATGGAACTGCAGGAGCTACTGGGCGGCACTTTGGAGAAGGTGGTTGAGATCATGGGTGCAGACGTCGGTTTGGTGTATCTGCTGGATGTGGCGCAGAAGGCGCTTTTGCTGAAAGCCCGTCATGGGGTGACCAAGCGGGTCGCTGGTGGGATATCGACCGTGGAGTTGGATGACGAAGAGGTTCAAAAGATGCTGGCGTGGAAGGCCCCAGGTATCAGGTTCTCTGAGATGTTTGGTGAGGCGACCTTCGGCTTGATAGCCCGGGGTATGGAGAAAGCTCAGGCATCGTCGTTCGTTGCGGCGCCTTTTCCCGGGAGAGATGAGCCGCTTGGCGTGTTGATTGTCGCCAATCGCACCCATCGCCAGTTTAGCCCGGAGGATGTAGAATTGCTGGGGGCCCTCGGCACCCAGATGGGGATTGGCGTAGAGAACGCCACACGGTTTGAAGAGGTGAGCAAGCTGGCCACTGTGGATGCGCTAACCGGACTTTACAATCATCGCTGTTTCCAGGAGCGGCTCGAGCAGGAAGTGGCACGGAGCGCTCGGTACGGTCAAGAATGCTCGCTCATCATGCTGGACTTGGACCATTTTAGGGTCTACAACGACCTCTTTGGGCATGTGGCGGGCGACGAAGTGCTCAAGAAGATGGGGCGACTGCTTGCCGATTCTACGAGGCACGAAGATATAGCCTGCCGCTATGGGGGGGCGGGCTTTGCCGTCATTCTGCCGCAGACGGGCTCTGAGGCGGCTTACGGACTGGCCGAGCGATTACGGCAAGGTGCGGAAGCGGCTTTGCTGGGGGAAAGCACTAGCAGTGATGCCAACCTGACCCTCAGTCTGGGCGTCGCCTGCTTTCCTGCGGATGGGCCGTCACCAGAGATACTAATCCGGCGGGCTGATGTTGCCTTGGCTGCAGCCAAGCAAGGTGGTAGGAACCAGGCGTGTCGGGCCTCAGATGCATTGAGGCAGACCTCTGACATGAAGAGGACGTTCTGGGAGGTCGCCGAGTATTTGGAGGCAGCAAGCGCCAACACCATCTATGCTAGGGCGGCAGCGGTGGATGCCAGGGACCATTGTACCTACATGCACTCTCGCAATGTCTCGAACCATGCCGTGGCCGTAGGTAAGGCAATCGGCTTGCCAAAAAAGAAGATAGAGCGCCTGCGCATCGCCGCACTCCTGCATGATATCGGCAAGGTGGGTGTCTCCGACAGCATTATCAGGAAACCGGGCCCCCTGGATGCAGGGGAGTGGGAGATGATGAAGAAGCACTCCGAGCTTGGGGCCACTATAGTCAGCCATATCCCGGAGCTGGGCGATTGTGCTCCGGCTATCCGACACCATCATGAGCGGTATGACGGGGGTGGATATCCTAATGGCCTCAAGGGGAAGGATATCCCCGTGGAGGCACGCATCATTGCTGTTGCGGAGGCCTATGATACTATGACCACACCGCGCTCCTACCGCCAGGCGGTGTCACATGAGCAAGCGGTGGAGGAGCTAAGGGGGTGCTCCAGTACCCAGTTCGACCCCGCGCTTGTTCTGTCCTTCATCCATGCCACAGAGTAGACGATCCCTGGCCAGGACTGTGTCGGCCGGATTCCTTCCCTTTCCGTCGCTGAGGCAGTGATAGAGCCTGCCCTTGGAGAACCAAAGGGGTGAGGGTGAACCGCCCACAGGCGTCAAGACCCTTCCTGGATTGCTTCCCCTGAGGCGAGACAATGTGCCAGCTTCACCCTCTCCCTTGACGCGAGAGCAACTATAAGGGCTCCTGCTTCTTTTTCAGGGCGGCAATCAAGTTATCTAAAGGTATGGCACTTAGGGTCAAGGTTTGAAGGCCTCCTCTGCTGCTTAGATGTATGGCCACTTTGGCTGCGACTTCGTCGCTTGGAGCCTCCAGGATATTGACGAAATCGTATTGCCCCAGAAGACCATATTGAGCCAGTATCTTGACGCCCATGTACTCCACTTCCTTGTTGAGCTCCTTAAGCCATTCCGGATACTCCTCGATTCTTTTCCTGCCTTCACCGGTGAGTGTGGTTAGCATAAGATATACGGCCATCACTACCTCCTCTTAGTCGAATTTCTTGCTGCGCTAATTATATGCTCAGCCATTCTGAAATGCTAGCCTCTTTGGCGACCAGACCTGGGACTTCGCCGCTTGCGGCATAGCCATCCATGTTGGTCACTGAGACATACAGCAGGCAGAGACCCCGTCGAACTTGACACAGCCGAGGAGACAGAATAAAATCTATTTTTGCCAGTTGCTCATGTTCAGTTTCCAGACGAGCAACCAATCATGAAAGGGAGGGGTGATGTCGTGTGCCTCAAGTAAGACTTGAGCAGGGAGAGAGCTTTGAGAGTTTGCTGCGGCGGTTCTCGAAGAAGGTGCAACAAGCAGGCGTAATTAGCCAGGCTCGTCGCCGGGGCTTCTATGAAAAGCCCAGCGTGAAGCGGAAGCGGAAGGAGGCGGCAAAGCGGCGGAAAAGCGCCGGGAGGAGATAGAAGATGGCTCTGGCTGAGAGAATCAGAGGTGACCTTGAACAGGCACTGAGACAAGGGGACAAGGTGCGGTGCTCAGTGCTTCGCCTGGCTTTGGCCAGTATGAAGAACGCCGAAATCGACCAGCAGAAGACATTAGACGACGCTGGCATATTGGGTGTAATAGACAAGGAAGCCAAGAAACGGCGTGAGAGCATCGAGGCTTTCGAAAAAGGTAACCGCCAGGATTTGGTGACACAAGAGAAGGCAGAATTGGCTATCCTTTTGGAATATCTGCCCGAGCAGATGAGCCATGAAGAGATTGTGGTTGCAGCTCGCAAGGTGATCAATGAATCGGGGGCGACGAGTCCAGGGGACAAAGGTAAAGTCATGTCTCAGCTTATGCCCCAACTGAAGGGGAGGGCTCAGGGACAAGAAGTGAGCGCCGTTGTCTCAGAGCTTCTCGGCAGCGCCTGAGTGTTCGAGTGTCACCGTTTCATCCTCTTCAACCCGGATAGCATTCGGCGGCAGACAGTGCCGCCGTATTTGTTCAAGGTAGTCAGCGTGAAATTCGGCATAGTCGTTTTCCCCGGTACTTGGAGCGACAGGGACTGTTATTATTCCCTCAACGATATTCTGCGGCAACAGGTCGACTGTATCTGGCACAAGGAGACCGACCTTTCTCAGTATGATTGCATTATTCTGCC
>JAUWXW010000255.1 GCA_030616195.1 Chloroflexota bacterium
ACCTATGAGAATGAGCGCTTGAAAGAGATTATGGTCCTGGGGCGGAGGTTTGGTGGTGAGCATCTCAATATCGTTGATGGTGCTGCTGTTCCCAACTTGAGAGGCAGCTATAGATATGACGATGAGGGGGCGCCGGCTACCAGGACCTACCTTATCAAGGAGGGGGTGCTGGTAGGCAGGCTTCATTCCCGGGAGACAGCAGCCAAGATGGGGGAACCAGTTACAGGCAATGCCAGAGCCCTGGACTACCACCACCCTCCCATTGTCCGCATGACCAATACCTTTATTGAGCCCCAGGGAATCACCTTTGAAGAGATGATTGGTGACATTGAAGAAGGAATATACGCTAAGAATTGGTATGGGGGGACTACCAGCATGGAGATGTTCACCTTCTCCGCTGGTGAGGCCTACATGATCCGCCATGGCAGGCTGGCTGAGCTGCTGCGCCCTGTAGTGCTTACCGGTAACATATTCACTACCCTTCAGAATATAGATGCTATTGGCAATGACCTGGACATGAACCAGGGTGGTGGTTGTGGCAAGGGAGGGCAGTCTCCTCTCCCTGTGTCCAATGGCAGTCCTCATATTCGTATTCAGCATTGCCTGGTAGGAGGAAAGTAATCAAGACTGCTGAGACATCTCTTAGCGGTCACTAAGCGAGACTCAAACGCTTCGCAGGTTCGAGATGGAGGAAATCCTTTCTTTGTCCAAAAAGGCTGCCCAAGAGGCGGAGGTTTTCCTCACTACCTATGAGCAAACCCCGGTCATCTTTGAGGCCAACCGTCTGAAGCAGTTGCACACCCGTCAGGGTATGACAGTAGCCCTTCGTATTGTCCGTGAGGGAAGGACCGGTTTCTCCACTGCAACCAGACTTGATGACAGAGCCTCGCTGGTAGATCGCGCTGTAGAAGTGTCTCAATTCGGGACAGCAGCAAGATTTGACCTGCCCTATCAGCAGACATATCCTCAGGTCGAAGTATACGACGCCGGACTGGAAGCTTTTGCCATAGAGGAAATGATCGACCTTGGTGAGTCTCTCATCTCCAAGGTCCGAGAACATACGCCGGACCTCCTGTGTGAAGCCGTGATAAGCAAGAGCGTTGTTTCAGTACGCATTTTGAACTCACGAGGAGGGGAGGCAGGATTTCGCCGCACCTCCTTTGGCATTAGCTTCGAGGGCAATCTCATTCGAGATACCGATATGCTCTTCGTGGGCGATAGTGAAAGCTCGTGCCAGCCTATTGAGGACATTGGCAAGGTAGCCGGTTCGGTGATCAACCAGCTCGAGCTGGCTAAGAGGCAGGCTTCAGTATCCAGTGGACGGCTGCCGGTGGTTTTCACTCCGCATGGCATGGTCAGTGCTTTCATCGCCCCTTTGGCGGCAGCTTTCAACGGGAAGGTGGTCTGGCAAGGCGCATCGCCCTTGGGGAATAGGAGGGGCGAAAGGGTATTTGATGACAGGCTGTCTTTGCGAGATGATGCTACCTTTGCCTACCGCCCCAGAAGCCGTCCCTGCGATGATGAAGGGGTGCCCAGCCAGACGACGTCCCTGATCACACACGGGGTGGTGGGGGATTTCCTGTATGACCTGCAAACTGCTGGGCTGGCTGGCGTTCGAAGTACCGGGAGTGGCGACAGGGGTGGTGGGGGAGGCCTGCCCGGGCCATCAATAAGTAGCCTGGTTTTTGGACTGGGGAACATCACCTTTGAGGATATGGTTGCAGGTCTGGATGAGGGTCTGGTGGTAGAACAGCTTATGGGGGCGGAGCAGACTAACGTTCTCGGTGGCGAGTTCAGTGGCAATGTTCTTCTTGGATACAAGGTGGAGGGAGGGGAGATAGTTGGCCGGGTGAAGGACACCGTGGTCTCAGGCAATGTTTACCAGGTGCTGAACAACGTTATCGGGATCGGCCGGGAGGGCAGATGGGTTGGAGCGGTTTTCACCCCGGCAATTTGTTGCTCCGATCTGACTATCGGTAGCAGGGCCTGATGCCCTATGATAAAGGGAAACAAAGTAGCGCTACGCAGGAAAAGGCTGGAGGATGCCTGGAAGGATTATGCCTGGAAAAGTGATCCTGATCTGGCCCGCCTGGATGCCACCGTTCCCCTGACCATACCTTTCTCCATTTACTACACTAGCTATTCCCAGGAGCTACATTGTGCAGATATGATGGACCACCGCTATGCCATCGAAACAATGGACGGCGAGCATATCGGCAACTGCAGTTGTTATAATGTTGATCACACAAGGGGAGAAGCCGAGCTAGGCATCCTCATTGGAGACCCTGACTATTGGAGCAAAGGCTATGGTAGCGATGCGGTGACCATGCTGGTAAGCCATGTCTTCAACGAAGGGAATATGAATAAGATATACCTTCATACTTTAGAGGATAACGTCAGAGCGCAGAGATGTTTTCAGAAGTGCGGGTTTGTCGCTTGCGGACCGGTTACCACAGGGGGGCACAAGTTTATACTCATGGAAATCGAAAAACCGCAGACTCCGTTCTAGCCGTTGGCCTCGCCAGATCTTCCCTATAGCGAGTAGGGGCAATTCATGAATTGCCCCTACATATGTCTCGGAAGTTGACTAGCCGCCTCTTCTGGTGAGGCGGCTAGTACGATTTCTTGGTTCAGGTTTTCCGGTGGCTTTGGTAATAAGGTCACCGGTCAGCTATTTCTTCTCCTCAGGTGGAGCCGGGTTAACGTAGCCCTTCAGTAAGGTAGGCATATCCTTCTCT
>JAUWXW010000081.1 GCA_030616195.1 Chloroflexota bacterium
ATTTCTCTTCTAGATAGATTTGATGTGGTTAAGATGGGGTATCCTGAATCCGTGGAAATAGAGAAGGAGATAGTGACCAGGTACGGTCTCAGGATGGACGACGTGGAGATACCGGAGAAGGTCATCGATTGTATAGTCACCCTGGTGCGAGCTACACGGGAAGAGCCCTGGACAAAGGAGATGGACCAGGCTGCCAGTGTGAGAGCCACCCTTTCTCTCTACGAGAAGGTCCAAGCTATGGCAAAGCTTGACAGTCGTTCTGAGGTGAGCGTGGACGATATAAAGAAGGTGGCTTCCTCCTCTTTGGGCAGCAGGATTAAGCCAGCCCCTGAATCCAAGTTCTACGATGACCCCTTCAATCTGATCGATGAATTGGTACATGGTGTTCTGGAGGAGTAGCTTCAATGGGCATGGGCCTTGCTATTGCTGTCTCGGGGAAAGGCGGAGTGGGAAAGACTTTCATATCAAGCATGCTGGTGAAACAACTCTCCGAATATGGCACCGTGCTGGCGATAGACGCTGACCCCGACTCCAACCTCCCCGAAGCCCTCGGCGTAACCGCGACTAAGAGCGTGGGTGAGGCCCGCGAGGCCATCACTAATGCGCCGGCTCGCAGCAAGGTGGCCAGTGCCAAGGAAGAGTACCTGAAACTAGCCCTTCATGAAGCCGTCGAAGAGTTCCCTCAATTTGACCTGATAGCTATGGGCCGTTCAGAGGGCGAGGGCTGCTACTGTGCCGTGAATCACCTTATCCGCCAGGTAATAGACAGCCGGGCCAGAGGATATGATTTCACCGTGGTCGATTGTCATGCCGGGCTGGAGCACTTGAGCCGCCGCACTACCAGGGACGTTGATATCATGCTGATAGTGACTGATCCTACCAAGAATGGCATGCTGACAGCCAGGAGAATCAAGGAGCTGGCCGAAGAGCTCTCCATCGACTTCGGAGCCAGCCTGGTAGTGGTGAACAGGGTAACCGAGGAGACCAGGCCCCTGGTAGATAAGATGGCTGAGGAAAGTGGACTCGATATTGCCGCCTATATCCCCTATGACCCCCTAGTTGCTCAGTTTGACCTCCTGGGTAAACCTGTAACGGACATCCCCAGGGATTCCCCCGCTTCCACAGCAGTAGACGGGCTCTGTAAGATAATTCTGAGCTACGCCTGAAGTTGGATGGTAACCAGGTTGCTTAGAGAAGAAATCCTCGACGCTTTCAACAGGATGGGACCGGACGGATTCAGCCGGTCTATCTTCGATGGCCTCCAGATAGAGGAAGAGGAGAGCCGGGCTTTGCTGAGCAGCCTCTGTAGCGGCCACCACCTGCTCCTCCTCGGCCCTCCCGGAAGTGGCAAGACAAGCGTAGCCAATAACCTCTCTGCCATTCTGGGTGACATCGAGGTAGTAGAGGGCTGCCCCCTGCATTGTTCACCACAAGATGCTTCCTGTCCCTGGTGCCTGGAAAGAAAGGCCCGAGGCGAGACGCTTCGCAGTACCACTCTAAGCGCAGGAGAGAGGCTGGTAAGGGTGCAGGGGAGCGGAGGGCTGACCGTCCAAGACCTGATCGGGGACCTCGATCCCGAAGCCGCCCTCAGGGAAGGTATTTACTCTCCTGTGGCCTTCCTCCCTGGCAAATTGCTGAAGGCCAATAGAAGCCTATTGTTAATCGATTTCATCGATAGGGTCCCCGAACGGGTCCTCAATGCCGTCATATACGGTCTTCAGGGTGGCACCATATCTATTGGTGTGCTGGAGCAGAAGGTCGACCTGGATACTCTGGTGGTGGCTACGGGTGGGGAGGGGGCGTTGAAGTCCTTACCTTTGGATTTGATAGACAATTTCGATGTTATCAGATTTGGTTATGTGGACGACTTCGACAAGCAGAAGGAGATCGCTCTAAGTCAAATCGAAGGTCGTGGGGAGAGCCTCGCTGATCCGGTGGTGGACAAGGCGGTCCAGATTGTTAATGAGACCAGAAGGCACCACGAGGTGGAGAGGGGAGTGGGGACGCGGGGCATGATCAAGTATGCCGAGATATTGGCCCACCTTCCCCAACTGCAATACAAGGACGAGGACGTAATGCTTTCGAAGGGGGCGTCGATTTCCCTGCCCCACCGCCTTAAGCTGGCTCCAGAGGTTGATTTACCCGGAAAGAGGGAGCAGATCATTGATGAGGTTGTCCAGAAGGCAATGGGTAAGGAGGTGGCCAAGGAGGAGTTGGCTACCCTGACCAAAGAGGATGTTCTGGCTCTGGTAGAGGAAATTGTCAAGGAGGAGAAGTTCAGGAAGCCGCTGAAATACGGGGCCTTTGATCTACTACTCAGGAGGATCAAACGCTTTCCTGACTCCAAGTTAGCCCAGCTCTATAAGGAGATTGCCAGTCGTTTGCCGGAGCTTTACCCGGAACGCTACAAGGCTGACAATCTCGACGCTGAGTTGCTTGTGGAGGTTGAGGAGTTCAGGAAAGAGAGGGAGAGGATAGCCAAAATCATAGAGCAGGAGGCACTTGCCAAGACTCTCAAGTTCCTGGAGGAAGAGGATATTCTGGAGCGCACCAGCAGCGGGTGGATGTTGAGCCAGCGCGGCATCAACATGCTGTTGGAGAAGCTGTCACCCAGATTGGACGAGGGTGCCTACCTCTATGGATATGGAAGGCATAGTGCCGGCAAGAAATTGACCCTGGGAGAGGGCAAGGTGGTTGGGGCTCGACGCTTTCGTTTTGGCGATAAATATCGAGACATCTCCTTCAGAGATACTATGAAAGAGGCCATCCGCAATCGAAGGCAGCAAATCACCAGGGAAGATATCATAGTTAACATAAAAGACATTCGTACCAGGATGGACATAGTCCTGGTGATAGACCTATCAGGCACCATGCTCCAGCTTGAGAAGTTCTGGTTTGCCAAAGAGAGCGCCATAGCCCTGTCGCTGGCGGCGACCACCTATAAGGACAGGGTGGCGGTGGTCTCATTTTCCAACCTGGCTGATGTTGTTGTTGACCTCACTGCCAATCCTCATAACGTGACTCGCCGGGTGCTCGAGCTTGAGTTGCATGAGAATGCTTTTACCAACATCGGCTATGGCTTGCTGAAAGCCTGTGAGCTATTGGAGCACCATCCCAAGGGGAGGGCAAAGCAGCACATGATCCTTATCTCCGATGGTGACGCCACCGCCCCCCATCCCTCCCCGCAGAAGTACGCCCTCAGGCAAGCTGCCAGGGTAGCCCGCCGCGGCGTTACCATCTCCTGTATCTGCATCAACCAGCGATCTGCCGACCCGGAGCTGATGAGAAGGATTGCCAAGACAGGCAAGGGAAGGATATACCTTATTGGAGCCGAGGAGTTGCCGGTCACCTTGGTCGAGGAAGCGGGCGCGGCTCGTATCTCGTATTGATTACAGGGGAAGGATGTCGTTTTTCGGCGGTGGCATCGAGTTTGCAGGATGTAGCGCGAGGCTTTAGCCTCGCTGGAGAGAGGCGGCCCTAAAGGGTTGCGCTACAATGTTATGTTATGAGAATAGACTGGTTTCATAGCAATGACACGAAGCGAAGGGCTCAGAATGACTGCGGTAGGATGTGGCGCGAGGCTTTAGCCTCGCTGGAGAAACGCGACCCAAAAGGGTCGCGCTACAATGTCGTTGTTACGAGAATAGCTGGTTTCATGACAGTGACACGAAGCGAAGGGCTCAGAACGAGACGGGGCCAAAGGCTGGCAATAACAGAAAGGAAGCTGTGAGGTCAGAGAATCCTTTCCCTCTGCGGGAGAGCGCAAAGGAGGGGTTCCTTCACACCCCGAATCTTGAGCTTATAAGGGAGGCCCTGAGTTGACTGCCCAGAGTTTGGTCTGCACCGGATGTGGCTGCTTATGTGATGATATCCAAGCTGAGATCGAGGGCGGGCGTCTTGGCAGGATCGAGAATGTCTGTGCTAAGGGAGCGGCTTACCTTTATTCCAGTGTTAATCCAGAGCGTCGTGCCAGCAGCCTGATCGGAGGACGGCGAGCCTCCTTGGAGGAGGCGATTGAGGAAGCAGCGCGTCTCCTTTCAAAAGCGAAGAACCGGCTCATCTTTGGCCTTGACAACTCCACGCTGGAAGCGCAGGCGGTTGCCATTGAGCTGGCAACAAAGCTTGGCGCAGTGATTGATGACGCCTCATCCTTCTCGTACGGTACCCTGATTCAGAGTATACTCAGCGCCGATTTGCCAACATGCTCACTTTCTGGAGTGAAGGACAACGCCGATCTCCTGGTGTACTGGGGCTCCGATCCCACGCATACTCATCCCAGGCACCTTTCGAAGTTTACCTACTACGCATACACTGAGTACGACCCCGCAGGCTGGTTACCCACCAACGTAACATTGAGCTGCGTTGAGGTTAGGGATACTGAATTCAGCTTCATGTGTAGGCCTGCCTTTAAGATCAAGCCCGGGGAAGACCGAGATTTTATCAGGGCGGTCTCGGATGAAGGACAGGATGGAACGGAGGAATCGCAAACGTTTGTGGAACTGATCAAGAAGTCCCGCTTTTGCGTAATGTTTTGTGGCCCAGGCCTGGTCTACTCGCTTGACGATGACTTCGGCTCCTTTAACCAAATGGTGCATAAGTTTGGTGAGGGGACCCGTATGGCAGTGGCTCCCATGGTAGCGGAGGCCAACCTGCGAGGCTTCGATCAATCGCTCTACCAGGAGACGGGATACGTCAATCGAGTAAGCTTCGCTGCTGGCGTTTCTCATGGGAGCGAGTTCTCTTTCCTGGAGCAGGTGAGGAACCGCCTTCCTGAATGCGTGTTGATCATAGGTTCAGACCCCTTCTCAGACCTGCCTCAGTCACTGATGACAAATCTGGAAGGCATAAATGTTATCTGCCTGGACCACTTTTCCACCCCAACCACAAACGCTGCTGATTTGGTGATCCCAACAGCTCTTCCTGGGTTGGAATGTGGTGGCTCGATGTTGCGCATGGATGGAGAAGAGGTGGCTTTAGTCGGGCCAAAGAAGGGAGAGTACCCTACCGAGGAGGAAGTCCTGCAGCAATTGGCAGAGAGGATATGATGAGTTTGCCTCAAGAAGGTATCCCTTTAGTCATGGTAACCTACCAGGATATCTACCAATGGGTGGTCAAGCAGAGAGACGGATGGGGTAGTGATGCCTGCCAAAAGCACTCGGCCGTGGCCCGAATATCGCCCGCTGATCTAAAGAAGCTGGATCTGACAGACGGTGCGCGTGTCGAGCTTAGAAGCCAGTCTGGCTCTGTAGTGGTGGGAATAAAATCGGATCCCGCCTGTGAAGGAGGCATGGGCTACATGCCATCCAGCCTGTACTCTAACTGCCTGGCGGGCTATGATCCCTCGGCCTCAAGATTGCCAAACCTTAGGCGAATACAGGTGAGAGCTATACCGACCGAAAAGGATGTCACTCCACTCTCAGATCTCTTGGTGAGGAAGACGGTTGCCTAAGAAAGACATTCAACCACTTCAAATCTACAGGCTATTGCCACGCACCAACTGCAAGCAATGCGGTTGCCCTACCTGTTATGCCTTCGCCTTTGATCTCATAAGCAGAGACAAGCGACTGGCTGATTGTCCGGACCTTCTCACGGGAGAATTCAGTGATTCCTGCCGAATGCTGAACGAGATGCTGGGGGAAGGTGAGCGAATCGAAGGGACCGACCACGTGCTGGACAGGTCAAGATGTACCGGCTGCGGTGATTGTGTTGTCGCTTGTAACAGAGCCCTGGAAACCGTTACTGTCGGCGGCAGGCTCTCTAGGCGTGAGCCGGTGCCCCCACCGCTGCAAACGGTCGATGGTAGCCTTCAGGTGATAAACTGGTCTAGCTGCAAACGCTCAGAGAAAGGGCTTGAGCTTTGCAACATATGCGCCGACAGGTGCCCCTTCAGCGCCCTAGAGCTGGTGAAATCAGAGGGAGACAGTGAGGAGGACTAACCGCTCTGTTTTGCCTCTCTCACGTGTTTTGGCAGCAGCCTGCGAAGTCTGCAGTGGTATCTGCCGAGTTCCATACCATAGCTGGCACAAAACTGTGATAGAGTCAGTAGCTCGCCATCACGATTTCTGGCCTTCGTAATCTTCAGCCCGTCGCCTTCCCACCCATATTCCTCTCGCAATAGCTTAATTAATCGGATCCTGTGCCTCGTTGGTAGATCCAGGTGAGATCTTACGTAGAGGTGCCAATCTGGGGGCAGTTGGTTATAGAAGAGACGGTATAGCTCGATGAGCAAGTCCAGGCGGGTGGCTCGGCCCTCTCTCATCTCTGACGTGGTCAAGAAGGTAGCTGCCAGCATAGTTAGCGCTTCCTCTTTGGTTTCTACCGGGACAATCAGATGTTCTGGTATCGGTTCGGTTTCTCTTTTACTACCATCTTCGCCATGGTACACCCACCACTTGCTCCGATCATACCTGTTGCCGGGCAAATAGCGCCCCCAGTTCCATCCTGAAGTCGGACCTATCACAGTCCTTATTCCAAGGCGGCTGTAGGCGGCTGCTGCAGCATACATCCTATCTGGCAACGCACCCCATACGAGTAGCGAGAAAGTACTATAGAAGGACCCCTCTCCTACCTCCGGAATACCCCCATATAGGGGGATACCGCCCGCGGCGCGCGAATACATGTACATATTATTGGCCAGGGAGGTCGCCGTGCAGCCTCCACAATTGACGAGAGACCTTGGCTCGACAGAGGACAGATACTGCTCAAAGATGTACTTCCCATTCTTTTCGTTGTAGCTGCGAGCTATCTCAGCTCCGGCGCATCCGGCTACAAAGACTATGCAGTTTCGCCTGACCAACTCATAAGCCAGCCAGCCGAGGTCATCCCGGTAAGCATCGCCACAGCCCAGGATTACGATGATTCCGGGGGCATTGCCCCATACCATGGAAAAGGCCGATTGCAGTACCTCAGTCAGGGGGAGAGGCCCTCTTCCTGCCCTCATAACGAATCTATCGTTGTCTGCTTGTTTCCTCTCGGCTGCTACTATTATGTCCCGCAACCCCACGGCGCTAGGGGAGGCCTCCTCGCATTTGCCACAGAAGTAACAACCCCTTTCCGCTTCGAAGAAGCCATCCCAGTTGCCGTTGGCTAGCTGCCTGACCGCCCTAGATAGAGGCAGGCTATTAGGACAGGCGGTGGAGCAGAGGTCGGCATCCTCCCGGCATTTCTTTGCCCGTTCGATTGCGG
>JAUWXW010000182.1 GCA_030616195.1 Chloroflexota bacterium
GTCGCTGGGAGGGGTGATCTCGGGGGAACACGGTCTTGGTTTTGAAAAGAAGGGTTATCTGAGCATGACCATGAATAAGGAAGCAATAGAGCTTATGAAAGGGATAAAAAGGGTCTTTGATCCCAACAACATCTTGAATCCGGGGAAGGTTCTCGATTTAGAGTAGGCTGATTGCGTTCGTTCGGTTATACTGCCGGCAGCGCACCCACGTGTAGGGGCAATTCACGAATTGCCCCTACTTTACTGCCTTGTGGATAGCGGCTGCCCCGAGCATCATACGCTGGAAGCTGACCTCGGCAAACCCGGCCTCTCGGTGGATATCTGCCATCTCATCGGCGCCGTAGAAACGAGGAATTGTGTATGAGAGGTAGACATAGGCAGCTCTCGAACCTGAGATTATATACCCCAGCCGCCTGACAGTTAGCCGCACATACAGGTGGAATAACTTTCTAATCGCCCTTGATGGTGGCTGGCTAGTTTCCAGGCTCACAAAGCGTCCTCCCGGCCTTAGAACCCTGTGGAACTCGCTGAAGCATTGGGCCAGAATGTTGCGGCTGGCATTGAGATTTCGTGTAGCAAACGATGTGGTGACAAGGTCAAATGCACCATCAGGAAAGGGCAGGCGCTTGGCGTCAGCCAGGATGAAGGCTATTTGATCGGCTCCCTGTTTCGTCATGGCTGCACTGATCATAGGACTGGAAAAATCGGCCGCGATGATGGGCGTTTTCCCTTCGGCCAGCCGACTGAGGTAGGCAGCCATTTCACCCGTCCCGGTGCAAATATCGATCCACCTGGTACCACCCTCCATGGTAGCTACTCTGGCTGCCTTCCGGCGCCATAAGATGTCCAGGCCCCACGTGATAACATGGTTGACCAGCTCATAGGTGGGCGAAACCTCGGAGAATATTTTCCGGAGCCCCTTACTCAATGCCTATATATCTTAGCATTTTCCACAGATGAGCAATGCCTGGGATGCCTCGCCAAATGGGCGATAAGTTGCGTCTCTTGGCAAAAGGAAATACAATGGGGCAGTCAGGATTCTCTCCGAAGCTACTGAGGGGATGGGCCAGATTTTGCTTGAACCGGCTGTTTTGCCATACAGTTATGGGTTCCAGATTCCTGGAGAACGAGCCGCGCTGCTAGCTTCACGAGTATGGCTGGTATGAACGTCACCACCATAGCAGGGAAGGAACTTGATTATGCACAAGGCTATCAACCTATACAAACAACCTGAGCTGAGGAATCCGATATTGATCATGGCCTGGCCGGACACGGGACATGTTGGCCTAAGGGTGGTTGACTATTTGAAGAATAAGCTGGGGGCGGAAAGATTTGGCAGAATTGAGCCCTACGATTTCTCTTTGGTTCCGTGGATCTCGGTCAAGGAAGGCCTCATAGAGAGACTGGAGTTGATGAAGAACGAGTTCTACTATTGGAAAGACCCGAAAACCGAGAAGGATCTGATCATGTTTAGAAGCGAGCAGCCGACGATTAAGCCCTACGAATATGTTGGCTTGGTTCTGGACGTTGCCAGCCAATTTGGGGTCAAGAGACTCTATATGGCGGGATCATTTGGTGCCATGGGGATCACCCATGCGGAAGAAGCGCTGGTATTAGGAGTGATGAATCACCCCGACTTGAGAGGATTCCTGGAAAGTCACGACATCAAGCTGTACCCAGAGTACACAGGGATTGGCAACATACACTCTTCTTTCCTGTGGTTTGCCAGGGAAAGGAACATCGAAGCCGTTAGCCTGTGGTCACCAATGCCTTACTATATTGCCAGGCTGCCATTGCCCTGGAGCAACTATCCCAAGTGCTCCTTGGCTATTCTGGAGAAGTTCGTTGAGATGGAGAGTATTGAGATTGATACCAGGGAGCTTGAAGCTTCTGCCAGACAAACGGAAACGGAGATGGGGAAAACCTACGACGAGTTATACGAGCAAGCTAAGAAGGAACTTGCCTACCCCACTGTGGAGCTACCACCAGCCTACACAGAGGATGCTGCAGAACCAATCAGTGATGAAGACCTTAAGCGAATGATAAGAGACATAGATGATTTCTTCAAGAAGGGGAAACAATAATTAACTTATGAAAAGGGTTGGTATCATCTATCACCCAAAGATTGCTCCAGCCAAGACTCTGGCTGAGCAGCTCTCTGAGTTTTTGGCCTCTTTGAACATTACTGCTTGGATGTGCTCTGCCTGGAATGAGGAGGGGATAAAAGCTCAGGCTTCAGGCACGGATTTGGCGCTCAGTGTAGGAGGGGACGGCACTATTCTGCGTGTGGCCCGAGGGGTAACTCCTTGGGAAGTGCCTATACTTGGGGTGAATCTGGGTCACCTGGGATTCATGACTGAGCTATCTGGTGAAGACATTATGGAAAGGTTACCTGCTGTGCTCGAGGGAGAAGGCTGGATTGACCAGCGTACCATGCTTCAGATAGAGACGTCTTCCAGAGACAAGACGAAGCCCGGCGGAGGGCCTGCTCAGCCTCTCCATGGCCTCAACGACGCAGTGTTGGGGCGGGGGGCAATATCAAGGGTCGTTTATGTGGAGACGACTATCAACGGAGAACCGCTTACTACTTACAAAACCGATGGAGTCATTATTTCTACGGCTACGGGTAGTACCGGCTATTCGTTGGCTGCTGGGGGCGCCATTCTCTACCCACAGTCTGAGGATATTCTGATTAAGCCCATCTCAGCTCACCTGACGATGGCCTATGGTTTGGTGCTGCCAGCAACGGCGGTAATACAACTGAAAGTTCATACTGATCACCAGGCGATGCTCAGCGTAGATGGCCAGATAGACGTCATGTTGCAGGACGGGGATACGATTGTGGCCAAGCGAAGTCCGCACTCGGCGCGCTTCCTCAGGGTTTATCCCTCCAATTTCTTCTACAGCAGCCTGGAGCAGAGACTAAAGCTTAGGGATTGGAGGGCGAGTTGAAGGGAAAAAGGATGAAGGTGGAAAAAGCCAAAATCGGTGATGCCCCTCAGATACATAAGCTGGTCAACTACTTTGCTGGAAAGGGAGAGATGTTGCCACGCGCCCTAAGCGAGATCTACGAGAATATAAGGGACTATTTTGTGGTTAGACAGAGAGGGAAGATAGTCTCTTGTGCTGCCCTACATATATACTGGGCTGATCTGGCTGAGATCAGGGGCGTGACGGTAAGTGAGAATATCCAGGGCCAGGGGATAGGGAGGAGTCTAGTTGAGGCATGCCTCAGGGAGGCAGCGGGACTGGGCATTTCCCAGGTTTTTTGCCTCACCGATAAGCCAGCCTTCTTTGAAAAGGTTGCTTTTAAGCAGGTTGATAAGGCGGACCTTCCTCGCAAGGTCTGGGCAGAGTGCTATAGCTGCCCCAAGTTCCCGGACTGCGACGAGGTAGCCTTAATTTGCAATATTTGATTATCTTTCACTAGTGTAGTGTAATCGTAATAACTATACAGTTTGTCATTCCGTGCTTGACACGGAATCCATCCCCTAGACCTTTTGGATTCCTGCTTTCGCAGGAATGACATAGCGTGCTCTATTGTCAAGTCATTTAAGGGACACTACACTAGATAGCGCCGATGTTATCCTCAGGAGATATCTTGGATAGAGGTAGAGAGCGACTACTGAGCAGGGAGCAGGTGTACCGAGGGCGGGCGGTTGGTCTCAGGGTGGACACGGTGGAGAAGCCCAGTGGACGAAGAACCACCCGCGATGTGGTTGAACATGCCGACTGTGTAGCCATTGTGGCTATTGATGAGGACGAAAACGTTCTTCTGGTGCGTCAGTTTCGTCACGCAGTGGGTAAGGAACTCCTTGAGATTCCTGCCGGCGGTATCGAGGGCGGTGAGACTCCTGAGCAGGCAGTATGCCGCGAATTACAGGAGGAGACGGGCTATTTCCCCAACAAAGTCAAGAACTTGGGGGGCTTTTATTCTGCTCCGGGATACTGCACAGAGTACCTGTACCTTTATCTAGCCACTGAGCTTGTCTTTAGCCCTTTGCACGCTGAAGATACTGAGGGTATTGAACTGGTTCGAGTTTCTTCCCAGGCTATTCCCAGTCTTATCGCTTCTGGCCAGATCTGCGACGCCAAGAGCATTGCTGGATTGCTAGGCGCTTCCCTCTACAAGTGAGCTGCCTGCTCCCCTTGATGAAACCACGCTCGTCAACGGCAGGAACCAAACCCTAATCCATGGGTACCGATTCAGATGAGGCCTGTCTTTGCGCCGAAGGCTGGGCCGCCTCACAGCGGTTTGCGTCTTCTTCGCGGTGTAACAACTAGCCGGATTGTCTACTCGATCAGCACCGACATCCTGCCACCCACGTTGTTGCCGGAAATCTTGGTTGAGATGCTTAGACT
>JAUWXW010000152.1 GCA_030616195.1 Chloroflexota bacterium
CGTTGAGATAAGGGAGTGGCTCAAGGAAGGCAACCTGAAGGCGGGGAGTGTGGAGGCCTTCAAAGGTCCCACACCCAACATTCCCTGCAAGGACGGAGATCTGTATGCCACTGCTTCAGCAGCCATGGGCGGCTGGGGCGACCCACTGGAGAGAGACTTCAGCCTGATAGAGAGTGATGTGCAGTATGGCTGGGTTACGCCGGACGTGGTGAGGACTATTTATGGGGCCGTAACCGATGGGAACGGGAAGGTAAAGGTAGCTGAGAGCCATGAACTGCGGCAGCAGATGCGCAATAGGCGGAAGGAACGGTCGGTTGATGCTAGAGATTGGTGGAGGAAAGAGAAGGAGCAGGTATTGAGGAAGGAGTTCTCCGAAGACGTTTACAACATGTATGCCGATTGCCTGAAATACGACAAGTTCCGCCGTGAATTCATGGGGATGTGGCAACTGCCAGAGGACTACCGACTATAGAACAAAGCCCAAAGAGGAGGTACAAAGTGGCACAAGAAGTGAAGAAAGTTGGATTTATAGGGCTTGGGGATATCGGGCTGCCTATGGCGAAGAGGGTGGTAACGGGTGGATTTGAGACTACAGTATGTGGCCATGTGAGGCGACAGCCTGTTGAGGAGATGAAGAGCTTGGGAGCCAAAGAGGTCAATACAGCAAAAGAGGTGGGTCAGGCCTCAGACGTTACCATCATCATGGTCCAGAACGATAAACAGGCAGAGGAGGTGATCTTTGGGTCTGATGGTCTGCTGGAGGGAGCGAAAGACGGCTCGGGGATTCTCCTGATGGGCACGTTTTCTCCCGCCTTCTGTAAGAAAGTGGCAGAAGCGGCGAAGCCAAAAAAGGTTGACGTGTTCGATGCTCCGGTGGTTGGGGCTCGCATGGGAGCAGAGGCAGGGACGTTGGGTATCAGTGTCGGTGGTGACAAAGATGCGCTTGAGAAGTACCGCGCTGTCCTGGAGAGAATGGGCAGGATCACCTACTGCGGTGAACTTGGAATGGGCCAGATCGTAAAGCTGGCGAATAACATGGCAGCCATCATCCAGGGGCGTGTGGCCTACGAGGCTGTAGCCTGGGGCATTGCCAACGGCGCCGATGAGCAGATGCTGGTAGAGCATATGAAAAATGGCTCCGCGAATAGTTTCGCGCTGCAGAATTGGGAGTGGCTGAAATCGTTCATGACTGACCCACCGCCGCCTACCTATTATGTTGGAGCCAAGGACCTCAGCTACGCTCTGCAAATTGGGCATGAAGTAGGGCAGGCCTGTCCAATCGCTGCTCTGGTTTGTGAGCTGCAAATCATAGGACCGCCCAAGCTGCCTGATTAGTTGCAAGCCAGGAGGCAAAGCAGCTGGTAAACGGGATGTTTGATCACCCTGGAACGCGCAACGGAAGGAGCCAAGAATCATGATACCGGTCAATATCAAAGTGCTAGGTATTTCCGCCACCCCTATCAAGGGGGGCAACTGTGACACGATGGTGCAGGAAGCGCTGGCATCAATGGAAGGAGTGCCAGGGGTGGAAACGGAGTTCATCACCACGGCGGACAAGGAGATTGCCATTTGCAAACATTGCCAGTGGTGCATAGAGAATAGATCACCGTGTAAGGTAGAGGATGACGCCAATATGATATTGGATAAGATGGTAGAGAGTGAGGGGATAATCCTTGGTACGCCAACGTGGAATGTTAGCCCTTGTCCGATTATGTTCGCCTTGATTTCGAGATGGAGGTATCATCAATTCTTCACCTACAATTTTGGCGACAAGGTGGTCGGTTTGCTAACTCTTGGATTTCTGGGAATGGGATTGGAACGCGCCCTGGAAGGCATGGAGCCCTTTGGCAGGGGCGCCGGGTTCGTAGTGGCCAGAGGTTGGGTTAATGCCAGCGCAGTGGCGTTTGGACAACGGCCAGCGTATCTGGAGCATGGCGTGCTGGATGATAAGGCCGGGATGAGGCGAGTGAAGGATGTGGCCATAAAGGTGGTTGAAATCACTAGAATGATCAAATATGCAAAGGAGGCTGGAGTCACACTGCCCGAAGAGTATAGGAGTACTTTTAGAGGAGTACACCTGAAAGATAGAGAGAATAAGGTCTTCGTCGATGGGGTCTGGAGGGATAAGGAGTAGGGCCAACGGAGTTGGGCTCGAGAGGGCCCGTTAGATGAGAACAAGAATAACCGAGTTACTGGGAATAAAATACCCCATCATCCAGGCACCAGCCAACTTCGTCGGAGTCCCTCGGCTGGTGGCAGCGGTCTCCAATGCTGGTGGTTTTGGCATATTGGCCTCAGGTCGGCTGACTCCGGAAGAGATAAGGGAAGATATCAGGGCTATTAGAGAGCAGACCGATAAGCCTTTCGGGGTGAACGTTATAGCGGGCAGTCCGGGATTTGAAAAACTTGCTCAAGTTTTCATAGAGGAAAAGGTTCCACTGATTTGTCACTCCAGGGGCAATCCCAAATGGATAATTGAGGCAACTAAAGGGCAGGGCATCAAAATCATGGCCATGATAGGAGCCGTTAGGCATGCGATCAGGGCGGAGCAGGACGGGGCTGATGCCGTCATTGTACAGGGGCTTGAGGCAGGCGGTCACGTGAGTTACGTTAGCACCATGGTTTTGCTGCCACTGGTTGCTAGCAAGGTCAAGATGCCTGTGGTGGCTGCGGGAGGTTTCTGTGATGGCAGGGGGCTGTTGGCAGCTCTGGCCCTGGGGGCTGAGGGCATCGCCATGGGCACCAGGTTCGCAGTTACTCAGGAGAGTCCCCTTCCCTCCAGCATTAAACAACGCTACCTGGACTCAAGTGAAGCCGATACCCTGGTCACCCCTGCCATTACCGGTACACGTCTAAGGGTAATTCGCAATGCGTTCGTCGACAGGTTAGAGGAGAAGGGGCAAAAGCTATCCTGGAGGGAAAGGATAGCCGGCACCATGAAAACCAGGAAAATGTTAGGGATTTCCTGGTGGCGGTTCCTTGTGGGTGGCTGGAGAATGAGGAAGGAGTACGAAGCTTCTACCTCAGAACTGGGGCAAATGGCTGCTGCCGCTGCGCGCATAACCAGAGCTATGGTAGACGGTGATGCGGACTTTGGGGTCATGCCCAGCGGGCAGGTTTGCGGCAGAATAGACGACATGCCCAGTGTCCAGGAAGTAATTGAGCGAATCGTCGCTGAAGCAAGTGGCGGCTTGGAGTCGGTGAGAGAGAAGCTACTATCATGAGGAGCCAGATGGGGAAATCACATTTGAGCCTCCGGCCGGTTCACGCATTACCACCGTCTTCCTCTGTCCCCAAAGACTTTCACGAATCTCTCTACGGAACGGTCGTAGGTTCTCTCTACGTCGGCAGGGAAAAGGCAAGCAGGAAGCTCGCCTTGTCTCCAATGATACGGTAGGCATTCACAGCAAATGCCTTTTCTACTGCATGGTTCGTAAGTGCAGTTGCACCTGGCTTTATTTTGCTCGACGTTACATTCTCGGTTTTTAGTGCTCATTCCGCTTTCTCCTTTCCCGTAGACTGTAAATGCACCCGCAGTAGTCTTGGCGATAGAGTTCCCACTGTTTAGCCAGCTCGATGGAACGCTTGAACCCCTCTTGCTTCTTGAAGTCCCTCTCCAAGAACAGGTGGCCGCCGATTTCCTTACCTATCCTGTTGACCATTGGGGCGGATTTGCGAGAGCTCACCGTCAAAGTAGTAGTGAACATATCTCCACCGAGTTCAGTTAGTTGTAGACAAGTCCCACCTAGCCTAATCCGGAAACAGACTTCACATCGTCGGCCCCCTTCGGGCTCGTGGCGAAAGGGCAGGGTCTCCTTTAACCATTCCCTGGGTTTGTGATGTCCTACCTTCAAGGGGAAGCCCAACTCTTTAGCTACCTGGCAGGCCACCTTCAGTCTCCGGTCATATTCCTCCGAAGGATGAATATTGGGGTTGAAGAAGAATCCGGCCACCTCGTGGCCTTCCTGAAAAAGCTTCTCTACCACGCCAGCGGCGCATACTCCACAGCATATATGAAGCACTACTTTCAAGTGACCACCCTCATCTGAGTTGCATCTTTCACTAGGCAGAGCGAGTCCTCAGTTTTGTCATGATGTTAGCAAAGGAATACATTATTCTGCCAATGACCGGACGCCTGGGCTTGATAGCGTGGAAGCGACACACCTCGTGGCAGCACATACATCCTATGCAAACGTCATGGTCTATCTCTGCCGTCCTATCACTCATTGTAATCGCGCCTGTGGGACAGACCCTCTCACACTCAAGGCATAGAGTACATTGCCGTTCAATTACCCATGGTTTAACGGTGAGTTGGCCCTGCAAGAATCTACGTAGGAATCCTGGGACTCTTCCCCTTAGCAGGGAAAAGGCGCTGGCAGGAAGCCTGAAATCAGCAACTACAACATCCTCCAGTCTTTCACCAACCACCTCGATATTGCCGAGATTCGCCACCCCCAAGCCCCGCTCGTCGCAGTACCGGGTGGTGTAAATATCGAGGGGATCACCCCCAATTATTCTGGTGGCTACAGCATCCAGAGCCACCGCATCCCGGCTGGCCAGGACCACCCCAACCCTTCTCAGCTTCCCGTCTGCCGGCCCCTCTCCCTCCATGGCAATGATCCCGTCCATTATGGTCAAGTGTGGCACGGCAACGGAGAAGACGTCCGTCAACATCTGGGCGAAATCTTCATTTGCTACGTATTCGGCGTGAAACCTGGTGCGGAGACCCTGGGGAATAATACCAAACATGTTCTTTACTCCGCCGGTAAAGATAGTTAGAGAATGCGTCTTCAATTTGGGGAGATTGATTATCACGTCCGCCTCCAGGACGGTGGAAGACATATACACCTTCTTCAGAACATGGCCTTCGCAGCTCGTCTCCACAAATCCGGTCTCTCTAAGGTTGATTAACCT
>JAUWXW010000238.1 GCA_030616195.1 Chloroflexota bacterium
GCTGTCTCCACCACTCCCTCCATATTCTTCGGGGATAGTCACGCCAAAAAGGCCAAGCTCGGCCATCTTGTTGAGGTTCTCCGAGGGGAACCTCTCTTCCTCATCAATTTGTGCTGCTACAGGCTCAAGTTCATTGGTAGCAAAGTCTCTCACCATCCTTTGAAATATCTGCTGGTCCTCCGTCAAGGCAAAATCCACAACCCTCCTTTGTCAGAGCAACGGTATCCCCGACTTGCTTATCGGTTTCTCACTCCTGGCTTTAGACAGTGTTGATCAGTGGGGAAAACTTGCTGGCAGAACTCGGCCCTTTCACCGAGAACCTATTCCAGCCGCCTCAGATTATACCACAATGTACCTCTGAGGCCACGCAATCGGCAGCCACGCGTGACTTGACTTTTCCCTCACAGGGCTTTATAAGAACAGCAGCCAGAAGCTGAAGATAGGTCTGCGAGTACGGGCGGTGTTCAAGGAAAACAGGGAGGCAAGCATACTCGATATTGATCACTTTAGGGTCGTACCCTGAGAACCGAGCAAATGGAACTCGGTAGCGTTGTACCCCACACTTGAAGCTCATAGGAGGTACGAAATGGTTGAAAAGGAAACCCGGTTGGAAACGCTACTCGTCACCGAGGAAGACGGGCTGGCAACAATAACCTTGAATCGGCCACAAGCCATGAACACAATCAACGACACTATGGCCTCGGAAATTCGCCAGATTATGGACACGCTCGGAAGCGATGACCGGATACGGGCAATTCTCCTGCGAGCCACCGGGCGAGCCTTCTGCGCCGGCTATGAGATCAGCGGCCAGTGGCAGCATGACCTCAGTGAGTTCCTTTTCGTAGTCAAGGAAAGGGTCGCTGATATGAATGACGTGTATCTTGCCATCCTCAATATGGAGAAGCCGGTGATTGGCGCCGTAAATGGAGTTGCCACCGGAGGCGGCTTCGCCCTGGTCTTATCTTGTGACATAGCAATTGCCTCTGATGCCGCCAGGTTCTCCGTAGTGTACGCTCGCCGTGGCCTGGTTCCGGACGTTGGGATAAATTATCTTCTGCCGCGAACGGTAGGTCTTCGCAAGGCCAAGGAGCTCATCTTCACCGCAGATATGATCGATGCCAAAGAGGCGGAGCGAATAGGACTGGTGAACAGGGTGGTACCGGCCGACAGCCTTGACGAGGAAGCCACGACCTTGGCTAAACGTCTGGCATCAGGAGCTACCAAGGCTATCGGCCTTTCCAAGGCGATTATCCATCGGGGGCTGGGTACGGACCTGGCAAGCACCATGGAATTGGAAAGTTGGGGGCAGGCCCTGTGTATCCAATCGAAGGATTTTCAGGAGGGCGTGAACGCATTTCTGGAGAAACGCCAACCCGATTTCAAGGGCAAATAGCCAACTCCCGACCCGTGAATACGCATTGAGAACAGCCCCGAAGGGCGGACACAGAGACGTCCGCCCCTACATGAAACTGCAAGGGGATCAAGTGCAACATCGGGGTAGGCTGACCGACATCGGTCAGCCTACCCAGGAAAAAGTTTGGTGGGTGTCAGGCGTATCATCTGATACCCAGCATAGGGTAGGTCTCCATAGGCGACTCTGGCGAGGGCTCTGTCCCCTACCAACCGGGGCGGGTGATCGAAGATTCGACTTTGGCGAATGGAGCACCCGCCCATGGCAGGAGCAAGAATCGCCGCTTGTGAGAGCCGCTATTCCTCTAGCCTGAGCTCCCACTGGCAGGCAATTTCATCCGGGCTTTTTCGGGGAGGCAACTTCAAAGGCGTTAGCTTTATGTTGGAGTTAATGCAGTAACTCTGAAAGACGGCCGGTTCCAGTACATGACACACGTGTTCTATTCGTTCCGGTGAATCCCTCTCAAAGACTTCCAGGGTTTTGCACCTGCGGAAAGTCATTATTACATGATTGGGACTTCTGATATCATACTCCGGCTGGAATAGTCCGCCTATAATGTTGTCCAGAGGCAACTGCTGAACCTTCAGGGCATCAAGGACGGTATTTATTGCCGGTATATTTGCTATCTTGGCGTACCTGGGAACTACACGCTCACCTATTCTCAACCAGACTTCCAGGTTACAGTCGTTTGCCGCCTCAGCGCCCCATCTCTTGCTGATGGCATCGTACCAGGCCCCAGCCATGTGAAGCCAGGCGTACTGCCATGAATGTATCAGCTTGAGGAGGAACTCCTTGGAGAAATCCTCAAATCTCAGATCAGGCTTGAACGGGCCGCTGTAATCGTCCAACTCTGGCATGTCAGCCTCCCTTCTGTTCATTGTTACCGTCGTAATCTATACCTCGACCAGGTTTATGCCTAGCGCTTGACTCAGCCCCCTAAGCTCTCGAATGTAGTTGCCGTACACTAGAACGTGGTGATTGCCAGCAGCCTGGTGGAAGAATTCCCTGGCGTCGTTTACTCGCAGGGTAACGGTGTTTCGGCAAGTTGCTGTGTCACGGCAGTCAACAATCTCTCCCCTGAGCGCCAGCATTCCATCCAGGTTCCTTGCTATCCTGGCGAGTGTTACCTCCTGTCCCTTATCCAGGTCAACATAAGCGGTGACGCCGCCCTCACCGTGAGCAAAGTTTCGCAATCGGTAGGGTCTGGGAGGCTGAGCGAAACCGGCCATTTTGGTTGGCATAGCGCAGTGGGAGACCTTCACCAGGTTGTCTTCCGGGACTGCGCCCACGATGTTCCCCATAAAGGCCGGTTTCTCGGCTATCCAGCCTAACATCATCATGGTCAGCAGGGCGCTAACGTCCGCCTCGCAAGCTACTGGGATACCCTCATCCCGAAGCATGGGTAAGGCAAAGCAGGGTGGGGTCGACCCACGGACAAACACCAACTCGACGCAATTAAATGCCGCTGCCTGGGCTGTCGCCTCCTTTAAGACCTTGTCGATAGCCAGGTATACTTTGGCCGCTTCTGTGACCTCAACCGAGGACGGCTCAACCACTTCCTGGGCCTCGGCCATCCACTCCTGAGCTACAGCTTCCGCCTTGGCCTCTTCGATGCTGCTCAGTTCCTCTAAGTACCTCTTGCTCTCCACAGGGGTGATGTTCACCCCCAGCCTGCGCCTCATAGCCTCGGGATCAGGAAAGTGCTGCCAGTTGGAATATGTGGGCCACGGAAAACCGATCAAGGCGATTGTGGTATTCTTTAGCCTCTTCATTACTCCCAGAAGCCGAATCTGATC
>JAUWXW010000235.1 GCA_030616195.1 Chloroflexota bacterium
CTACAGTCTGCTGCAGTGCAGTAAGACCCTCGACGCCTAAAGCCTCGTAGAAGGCCAGGTTCGGCTTATAGGCGCATACCAGGTCCGAGGTAACGTCAATGATCGCCTTGTTGAAGTCGAAAAGTCTCATCTGGGGCATCAGCTCAGGATCGGGGTCAAGCCCAACACAAACCAGGCTTTGGTTTCTTTCCACTGCTTCAAGAAGCTTGTCCGCGAAGTCCATTTAACACCCGGCCGTATTCGACGTTTGCTTTAGCCCAGCCTCCCTGATAATTTACGACCGCCCAGGAGGTGGATGTGAAGGTGTCCGACCGCTTGCCCCCCTTCCCTACCACAATTCACTGCCAGGCGATATCCCCTTTCAGCTACGCCCTCTCTTCTGGCCAACTCATTGGCCGCATAGATCAAGTCGGCAGTGAGTTCCCTCTGCTCCGGGCCAAGCTCAATCAGGGAAACAATATGCTCCTTAGGCATCACTAACAAGTGCGTTGGGGCTTGAGGGTCTATATCTCGAATAGCGATCACGTTGTCATCTTGATAAATGATGCTGGTTGGTATCTTACCGGCGATAATTCTACAAAAGAGGCACTGCTCTCCCATTCAACCCCCTTTTTGCCACTACAGACCCAACCGAGTGGCAATCACTTCCCGATGGAAGGTGGCATCACCGAAAATAGCCTTGGCCGCCTCACCTCGCCTGAAGTAGAGCTGCATGTCGTGGTCTATCATGTAGCCCACGCCACCATGGATCTGATGCCCCAGACGTGTGACTCGGGCAATGGCTTCACTAACCCAGGCCTTGGCCATAGACACCTCTTTGGCAGCCGGGAGTCCTTCACTGAGCAACCACGCTGCCTCATAGGTGAGATACCTCATGGCATCGATATCAATCCGCATATTGGCGCAGTGGTGCTGAATAGCCTGGAAGCTCCCTATAGGGCGCTCAAACTGGACCCTTTCCTTGGCGTAGTCGACACTCATCTCCAGAACCGCTTCGGCCGCACCGACCATCTCAGCACACTTGCCTGTGGCTGCCCATTCTAAGGTCTTTTCTATTACCGCCCATCCCTGATCCGGTTCACCTACCATATTCGCTGTAGGCACCCTCACCTTATCAAATACCACCTCGCATTGTTTGTCGCCAGCAATAGTATGGAGCACAGTGTAGCTGACACCCTGGCTCCCGGTGTCGATTATGAAAAGGCTGAGTCCATCGCTCCCCGATGAGCCCTCCTTCGTCCTGGCCAGACAAAGAAGGTAATCGGCAACATGAGCGTCAGGAACAAAAAGCTTGGTCCCACTGATAATGTAATCACCTTTATCCAGTGTAGCCCCTGTTTGGATCGAGGCGGGATCATAGCTGCCCTCGGGCTCTGTCAAGGCAAGGGTAAAGATCTTTCCTCCTGCTATTGCTGCCAGGAACTCCCGCTTCTGTTCCTCGCTACCTGCTGCCAGAATCGGCAAGCCAGCAAGGACCACAGCGGAAAGAAAGGGCCCCGGTAAGCAGGCACGACCCATCTCCTCCAGCAATACCACTAGATCCAGAAAACTCCCGCCTCCCCCTCCGTACCCCTCAGGGAAAGGCAGTCCCTGCCACCCTAGTTGTACCATCTTAAGCCACAGCTCCGGTGAATAACCCTTTTCGTCCTGCTCCATTTCCCGGACAAATTGCTTGGTGCACTCCTTTTCCAGGAAGTCCCGGGCCATTGTCCTCAGCATCTTCTGGTCTTCGGAAAGATCAAGGTCCAATTTGCCTCCTTAGTCTCAAACGGCGCTTTTCTTCTCAGCAGCTTTGAAGCCGTCATCCTTATAACCGGCCTCCCGTATAGTCGGCCAGCTTCAGGTAAGCTAAGGATAACAAAAAGGAGCGGCGAATATCAACACTGAGGTCCATGAAGGCTTACCTTGACTTTACCAGGTTCACGAAGGTATGCTAGCAAAAAACAAGGAGACTTCGAGTGTACAAGGCCCCGCGAGGCACAACAGACATCTTGCCCCAGGATCAGGCTTACTGGAGATTTGTAGAAGGAAAGGCTGGCGAGCTTTGCCATCTCTATGGCTACAAGCGTATTGACACCCCGATTTTCGAGCAGACAGGCTTGTTCCACCGCAGCATCGGCGAGGGGACCGATATTGTGCAGAAGCAGATGTACACCCTTGGGGACGGTGACCTGGCGCTCCGCCCTGAGGGCACAGCGCCGGTCTGCCGGGCTTATATTGAGCGTGGGATGCACAACCTCCCTCAACCGGTGAGGCTTTATTATGTTGCCCCCATCTTTCGCTACGAAAGACCCCAGGCGGGAAGATACCGCCAGCATCAACAATTTGGGGTTGAAGCCATAGGTGACGCGGACCCGGCTCTGGATGCAGAGGTTATCGATATGGCATGGCGTTTCTATGCTTCGTTGGGGTTGAAAGGATTGACGCTCCAGCTTAACAATATTGGGTGCCGGCTTTGCCGGCCAAATTATCTGCAAAGCCTTAACCACTACTACTCAGGGTATAGCCAGGTTTTGTGCCCCGACTGTCGGAGAAGGTTAAGGCGAAACCCCCTGCGCCTGCTGGACTGCAAGAAAGCCTCTTGCCAGGGAATTATCAAAGGTGCCCCTCAGATGTCAGGGCATCTTTGTCACCAATGTAGCAGCCACTTTGACACTCTCAAAGGGTACCTGGCACACCTCCAAATACCTTATGAATTAGACCCCTATTTGGTGCGGGGTTTAGATTACTACACCAGTACCGTATTTGAGGTCCAGCCTGAAGAGTTGGGAGCCCAAAGCGCTCTGGGGGGCGGGGGGCGATATGATGACCTCATTGAGCAGTTAGGGGGAAACCCCACCCCTGCCATTGGCTTTGCCACCGGCATAGAGCGGATTATCCTTAATATGCGCAAGCAAGACATAGAGTTGCCACCCATCCCTGGTGCAAAGGTCTATGTTGCCTATCTGGGTGAAGAGGCCAAGAAAGAGGCGGTAAAGCTGGCCGCCAGGCTGCGCCAGGCTGGCATTGGGGCCACCCTTGCCCTGGGGGACAAGAGCCTGAAATCCCAGCTAAAGCAAGCAAATTCCCTGGGACTGCCTCAAACCGTAATCATCGGAGAGGAAGAAATGAAGAAGGGCAGGGTGGTGCTGAGGGATATGACCAAGGGAGAGCAAGAGGAGGTCCTCCTGGAGGAAGTGGTGACGCGGCTCAAAAAACAGGCCTGATTAGCCTGAGCAGGTGATCCGCAAACCGAGCGTCCCAGAAGTACACATCACCCCTGTCATTGCGAGGTCG
>JAUWXW010000217.1 GCA_030616195.1 Chloroflexota bacterium
CCGTAGTTTACGTGTCCTACGGTCCATACCCACGCTTCGGAGATAGTGTTTACTATCCTGCCATACCTCTGCTCCCTCATGCGGACGCAAGCATGCCTTGACATGTCGTAAGTCCCCTTGAGATGAACAGCTATTACTTGATCCCATTCGTCTTCAGACATGTTCCAGATCATTCTGGCCCTATCAATTCCGGCAACATTGCATAGGATGTCTATTCTTCCGAACTTGTCCACGCAAGCTTGTATCATCTCTTCGGCAGCCTTAAAATCGCTTACATCGCCGTACTGGGCAATTGCGTTCACGCCAAGTTTCTGGCACTCAGCAACTGTTGCATCGGCGGGCGACGTGCTGGCTCCCGTTCCGTCTGTAGCTCCTCCAAGGTCGCAAAGCACAATATTAGCGCCCTCTCGGGCCAGAGCCAGGGCTACTTCCTTCCCGATGCCGCTGCCAGCACCGGTTACTACGGCATTTTTGCCCTTTAGTCTATCAGCCATTGTTGAGCCTCCTTCGTGATTGATGCTGGTTATTTCTTCTCTGGCTGTGGTGGAGCCGGGTTGACATAACCGATTAGTAGTTTCTCCGGCACAAGCTTTTCCACTTCCTCAAAGGTCCATCTACCTTCCGTTCTCCAATCTCTGGGCACTTTTCTTATCAGCTCGGGCTGGCTGTAGATCCCCACCTCAGTGCCCGAAGTAAAGAATACTTGGCCGTTTACATCGGCGGCTGCGTCGCTGGCCAGGTAGGCCATAAACAGGGCAAAATATGAAGGCTCTGCTAACTCCACCATCATTCTTTCAACCTGGTCTGGGGGCATAAGCCCGGCGGCAATCCTCTTTTTTACCCCTTCAATCACGTCTTCACTGGCAGTCATTCTTGTCCACGCCCGAGGGACAAAAGCATTGCAGGTGACCCCATACCTTCCCATCTCTCGAGCTGTGCCGTAGGTCAGAGTAACGATTCCCCCTTTGGCGGCAGCATAGTTCAGATGGCTTGGGCCACCCAGGAAAGCCTCGGAGACACAGTTTATTATCCTCCCGTACCTTTGTTCCCTCATCAGCGGTGCAGCATGCCTGATGAGGTTAAACGCCCCTTTGAGATGGACGCCTACTACCACATCCCATTCTTCTTCAGACATGTTCCAGATCATCCTGGGCTTGTCAATTCCGGCGATGTTACACAGGATGTCTATCCTGCCGAAGTTATCGACGCAGGCCTTGACCAACTCCTCAGCCGTCTGGAAACTGGATACATCGCCGTACTTAGCGATTGCTGTTCCCCCAAGTTTCTTGATTTCGGCAACCACCGCATCTGCTGGCGCAAGGTCACTCCCTTCTTCCGGAGTGCGGGTTACGCCATTGACCACCACATTGGCTCCCTCCTCAGCCAGCGCCATAGCCACTCCTCTGCCAATTCCCCTACCGGCACCAGTCACTACTGCGTTTCTACCCTTCAGTCTATCACCCATTCTCTAACCTCCTTCGTTCTAGTTTTTTGGTTCTAACAGACAAACCGCTGGTGAGCGTTTTCAGCTCAAGAGCTATTCTCGTTTGTAAAGCTTCAAATCTTGACTGGCAAACTAATCTTTGGGTGGGGCTGGGTTAACGTAGTCAACCAGCAATTCCTGCGGCACGAGCTTCTCCAGCTCGTCAATACGCCACTTATCTTCAATATCCCAGTCCCGGGAGAGCTTTCTTACTATCTGAGGATGGTTCCAAATTCCGATGGTGGCTCTTGAGGCGACAAAAACACAACCGTTTATGTCAGCAGCCGCATCGCTGACCAGGTAAGCTATGAAAGGGGCAAAGTATTCCGGGTCAGCGCCCTCTCTTCTCGTCTCTTCCATGCCCTGGAGCCGCTCCTCCGATATCAGGCCGGCATCAATCCTCTTCTGAAGGCCGTCATCCTGTGAGTCGCCAACACTGAGCCTTGTCCGCGCCCTCGGGGCGAAAGCATTGCAAGTCACCCGGTATCTTCCCATCTCGCGGGCAATGGCGTAGGTGAGGCTGACGATGCCTCCCTTGGCCGCACCATAGTTAGTGTGGCCCACGGTGCCGGCATAGGCCTCGGAGGTGCAGTTTATTATACGCCCGTATCTCTGCTGCCTCATCAGGACGCACGCATGCCTACAGAGGTTCCACGTTCCTTTCAGATGAACAGCCAGCACTCGGTCCCATTCCTCTTCTGACATATTAAAGATCATCCTGGGCCTGAGAATGCCGGCTATGTTGCACACAATGTCTATCTTGCCAAAACTATTGACGCAGGTCTGGACTATCTCTTCAGCAGTGCTGAAATCCGACACATCCCCGTAGTTGGGGACGGCTTTCACTCCCAGTTGGCGACATTCGTTTGCTGTGGCATCTGCGGGTGACGTATCTGTTCCCGCCCCCTCCATCGTCCCGCCGAGGTCGCAAACCACAATATTAGCGCCCTCCTCGGCTAACGCCAGAGCTACTGCTCTGCCTATTCCTCTACCCCCGCCGGTTACTACAGCATTCTTACCTTTTAGTCTCTCCCCCACCCTTTGTCCTCTTATCGGCAGCCTAGCTCTTGGATGGTAGGGCAACTACGGCTGTACCTGGGGTAATCTGCCTACCCTCTGGGTTCTCCACCCAAATCTGGCACTCTACCAGGTTCTCACCACCTTCAACAGACTTCTTGGTTACCTTCCCACCCATTTTCAGTGGCTGTCCTGGGAGGGCATTGCCTCTATATTGAACGCTCATTTTTTTCAGTTCGCCCTTCTCGCCGATCCAGTTAGTCAGCATTTTGGTCAGGAAGGCTGCCTCAAGCCTGCCATGAACAATGGGCCCGGGGAATCCCATGGACTGGGCAAAGTCCTTATCGTAGTGAAGCTCAAAATAGTCACCTGAAGCGCCTGCCCACTGCACCAATGTCCTCGTTGTGGGAGTCTCTTCAACAGTGGGTAGATCCATACCCTCCTGAACATCTTCGTAATATAGTTGAGCCATGTATCGTGCCCTCCTTTGTTAGTAGCTCATTATGGTATTGGTGCTTACTGCTACCACTTCGCCCTTCTGGTTCTTGTGGCTGGATTTGTACACCATCAGGGCTCTAGGCCCTTTATCGCTGGACTTATCCTGAAGCTCGAAGAACTCGTGGGTGGTGTGAAGTGTGTCACCGGTTTTGATGGGCTTTAAGAACTCCCAGTCGGCGCCGGCAGCTACAGTTCGTTGGTAAGGTATAGGAATGTTCAGGAACACCGCCCCACCGCTGATCATTGCCGTTGTAATCATCCCTGGAGGAGCTGTACCCTTCCACTTGGGACTAGGGTCCCCGATGCACTGACAAAAGAGATTGATCATATGCTGGTCAATCTCCATCGAATCTTCGCTTTTCTTGCCTTCCAAGGCTTTTATCTCTTCCATGGACGCCGTTTTCCGTTCGGCCATATACCCTCCTTCTAGAAGTAAGTGCGATTCGTTGCCGTGGGTGCACTGATAGAATATCCCAAAATCAGGCAGGCTGTCAAACGCTCGTAATACCTCCCATCTCTTCCCCCTCGCTGTTTTGCCAAAATTAAGCCCCTGAGGCAGGTGACCCAGGGGCACTATCGACTGCTGCTACAGCAGCCAACTCGCCTCTGCAGGCAAACATTTTAAGCCTCAGGGACACCTGCTGTCTATGGCAAGACAATGGCTTGTTAGACTCTATATCTAAGGGAGCGTACCCTCCTTATTTTGACGG
>JAUWXW010000072.1 GCA_030616195.1 Chloroflexota bacterium
GCTGAACTTCGAAGACAGGCAGATTGTCACCACCCTTGAGAGCAAGATGAAGTGCGGCCTGGGCAAGTGCGCCCGGTGCAACGTGGGCGAGAAGTACATCTGCCAGGACGGGCCGGTCTTCACCATGGAGCAAATCTCAGAGCTAATCGAGCAGTTCTGAAGGCCTGCAGCGGACCGGGCACCTCAATCAGTCCGCTGAACAGATTCCCTCTCCCCAATTCCGTGAGTGTCAGGTCCCCCAGACCTCCTTGCGGATCGAGCTAAAGTCTCCGAGGGTCGCCAGAGGGTCGCCTAAGGCGACACCGACTCGCTGTGGCGAGCTCGATCCCTACTTTGTTGCCAGGTCGCCACTTTCGGCAGTGAAGGCGCCTCCTCCTCGTACACTCACGCCAACGGAGTTGAGAACTGCCCTAATCAGTGGTAAAATAGCCTCTTGGGAAGGGAAGTGGTTGATTACACGAACACTTAGAAGATCGAATGGCAGAAATTCTTGCTTCCCATAGAGGTGAGCACGGAGCAGTTATCGCCATACTACAAGAAGTTCAACAAGGTTTTGGCTACCTCATAGAAGAAGCTATCTCGCTAGCAGCTAAGTTTTTCGGAGTCTCTGCGAGTGACGTTTTCGGGGTAGCTTCTTTTTGCCCTCAATTCCGTCTCACACTATTCAAGGCATGGCAGGTAAAGGGGCGACATGGGTAATGTTACGCTGATCATAAACGGGCGAACGGTCAAAGCCGAGGACGGGGCAACTATTCTTGAAGCTGCAACAGGGGCTGGAATCTATATTCCAGCCCTTTGTGCTTATCCCGACCTGAAACCGTTAGCCAAAGAAGTGCCTGACAGGGCTTGCCAGCTTTGTGTGGCAGAGGTAAGCGGGGAAACTGTCCTTTGTTGCACTACCCCTGTCTCCGAAGGGATGGTGGTCCAAACCGAGACACCGCGAGTACAAGAACTGCGGCGTAGAAATATGACAGCTATCATGCGCCGACATCCCAACGCATGCCTTACCTGCGACCGACGCGAGCGCTGCAGTCCCTTCGATATCTGCCTTCGCCACGTTGCAGTTGAGGACCGATGTGTGCTCTGTCCCCAAAATGGCAACTGCGAACTGCAAAAGGCTGTAGACTACATCGGCATAGATGAGCTTCCGCCTTACATTCCCAAGCAACTGCCTGTTCGGACCGACAGCCCGTTCTTCATTCGAGACCATAACATGTGCATCCTGTGCGAACGTTGTGTTCGGGTTTGCGAAGACATAAGAGGAGCGAAGGCGATAAGGTTCGCTTACCCCTGTCATGAGGCTTGTCCGGCAGGGATAGATATTCCCCGCTATGTTCGCCTTATCGCTCGGGGGAGACCCGACGCTGCCCTGGCAGTGGTTCGAGAGAAGGTCCCCTTCCCAGGCTCGCTGGGCAGGGTCTGCGTTCATCCCTGCGAGCAGGCCTGTCAGCGTGGGCTTGAGGTAGACGAGCCAATATGCATCCGAATGCTGAAGCGCTTTGCTGACGATAATAGTGATGACTCCTGGAAAGAGCGGTCTAAGAAGCTGCCGCCCACCGGAAAGAGCGTGGCAGTTGTCGGAGCAGGGCCAGCAGGGCTCACCGTCGCCTATTACCTGGCCAAGTTAGGGCACAAGGTAACCGTCTTTGAAGCCCTTCCTGAACCGGGTGGAATGATGCGGGTGGGTATTCCAGAATACCGCCTGCCTCGGGAGATACTGGGAAGCGAGATCGAGCACATCAAGAATGCTGGCGTAGAGATCAAGTTGAATACGCGTGTTGAGGCCATCGATCCCCTTTTCGAACAGGGCTACAATGCAATCTTCCTCGGGGTCGGTGCTCATCAAGGGATGCAATTGGGGGTAGAAGGAGAAAACCTGCCTGGAGTCATCGAGTCAGCAGACTTCCTCCGCCGCGTCAACCTGGGAGAAAAGGTGGACGTCGGCGAAAGGGTGGTAGTGATCGGAGGAGGGAACGTGGCCATAGATGCGGCTCGCATATCTCCACGCATCGGCGCAAAGAAGGCAACAATCTTCTACCGCCGCACGCGTGCCGAGATGCCGGCCAATCCTGAGGAGATCGACGCTGCTCTGGAAGAGGGGATAGAGATTGCTTATCTGGTTGCCCCTACTAAACTAACCAGAGATAACGGCGTCCTGAAACTGGAGTGCCAGCGCATGGAATTAGGAGAGCCCGATGCCAGCGGCAGGCGCCGCCCTGTCCCCATCGAAGGGAGCGAGTTTGTCACCGAGCTTGACACCCTGATTGCCGCCATCGGGCAGCGACCCCAGGTCCCCGAAGCCTTCAACGTCGAGGTAGGACGAGGGAATGTGCTCAAGATTGACGACAATATGATGACAACCCGCCAGGGCGTCTTCTCTGGCGGCGACTGTGCCAGCGGGCCAGCCACGGTCATTCAAGCCATAGCGGCCGGCAGGAAGGCAGCCGAGGCTATCGACCGCTACCTCGGCGGCCAGGGAGATATCTCGGAATCGCTTGTTGCTCCGGAAGAGGCCACGTACTGGCTGAATGGAGATTCCCCGCAGGAGAAGCTGGCCATCTTTTCACACCTTTCTCCTGAGGACAGCGTCAAGACCTTTGATGAGGTCGAGTACGGATTTGACCGAGAGATAGCCATCGCTGAAGCCGTGCGCTGCCTCCAGTGCCATGTGATAACTCCTCCAAACGAACTCGTGCTTCAGGAGGCTAACTGCCAGTTCTGCGGCGCCTGTGTGGATGCCTGCCCCACCGGTGCCCTGATCGAGGCCACCAGCCGCTGGACTGGACTACCCGACCGACAGGTGACGACCACCTGTCCCTACTGCGGCGTTGGCTGTCAGCTCAACCTCGAGATTAGGAAGGATAGAATCGTAAGGGTTATACCGGATCGGAACGGTTCCGTGAATAACGGGCAAGCCTGTGTCAAGGGTAAGTTTGGCCTGGAGTTCATCCATGATCCAAACCGACTGACGTCGCCACTGATCAGGAGAAATGGCGAGTTTGTGCCGGCCACCTGGGATGAGGCCCTTGATTTCGTAGCCAGCAACTTGAGAAAGTACCCCAGCGATCAAGTTGCCACCATATCCTCGGCCAAGTGCACCAATGAAGACAATTACGTCATACAGAAGTTCACCCGAGCGGTAATAGGCACCAACACTATCGATCACTGTGCCCGCCTCTGACATGCGCCCACGGTGGCCGGTCTGGCCACCACCTTCGGCAGCGGTGCCATGACTAACTCGGTTAACGAAATCGGTGATGCAGCCTGCATCCTCTCCATCGGCAGCAACACCACCGTGTCGCACCCCATCGTCAGCCTGGAGATAAAGCGGGCAGTAGACCACGGGGCAAAGCTTATCGTAGCTAATCCCAGAGAGATAGACCTCTGCCGTTTGGCTCACGTCTGGCTGCGACACCACCCCGGAAGCGACGTGGCCCTGCTTATGGGAATGATGCGGGTAATCGTCGATGAAGGGCTTCTCGATCGGGCCTTCATTGAGGAGCGCTGTGAGAACTATGAGGCCTTCTTGGAGTCCCTGAAAGGCTTCGACCTCAACTCCGTGGAGAAGATTACCGGCGTCCCCCAGGAGAAAATAGCCGAGGCAGCTCGAACATACGCTACTCAACGGCCCTCCACTATACTATACGCCATGGGTATCACCCAACATACCCACGGGACCGACAATGTAATTGCCACTGCCAACCTGGCCATGCTCACCGGTAACGTCGGCAAGCCATCGACAGGGGTGAATCCACTGAGAGGTCAAAACAATGTCCAGGGCGCCTGCGACATAGGTGCTTTACCCACTGTCTATACCGGATACCAGGCTGTGACCGATCCCAACATCCAGAAGAAGTTCGAAGACGCCTGGGGTGTCTCCTTAAGCCCAAAGGCAGGACTGGCATTGACCGAGATATTCCCGGCGGTACATGAAGGACGGATAAAGGCAATCTACCTGGTCGGTGAGAATCCCGCACTTAGTGACCCCGATTCCAACCATATCCGGGAGGCCCTGGAGAAACTGGAATTCCTGGTAGTCCAAGATATCTTCCTCACTGAGACGGCTCGTATGGCCGACGTGGTACTGCCGGCAGCCAGCTTCGCAGAGAAAGATGGCACTTTTGTTAATACCGAGCGGAGAGTGCAGCGGGTGCGCCAGGCAATAGAACCGGTAGGAAACTCCAAGCCAGATTGGTGGATTGCGTGCCAGTTGGCCAAAAGAATGGGCGGCCAAGGCTTTGATTTCGAACACCCGTCACAGATCATGGAGGAGATTGCCGGTCTCACTCCCAGCTACGGCGGCATCTCCTACGAACGCCTGGAAAGAGAGAGCCTGCAATGGCCCTGCCCTACGGAGGAACACCCTGGAACGCCTTTCCTGCATGAGCACACCTTTGCTCGAGGGAAGGGCAAGTTCATGCCTCTAGAGTACAGGTCTCCAGCAGAGATGCCTGATGACGAATATCCACTTGTCCTCACCACCGAGCGCAGCCTGTACCTGTTCCACACCAGCACCATGACGCGGAAGGTGAAGGGGCTTAATAAGCTGCACAGCGAGGAACTGGTGGAGATAAACCCGGCAGACGCTGCAAACCTGGGCATCTCCGACGGCGAACCGGTAAAAGTAAGTTCGCGGCGGGGTGAGGTGACAGCCAAAGCTAAGGTCACAACAGCCTCGCCAGCCGGTGTGATAACCATGTCTTTTCACTTCGCTGAAAGTCCCACTAACGTGCTCACCAATCCTGCCCTGGATCCGGTTTCCAAAATCCCCGAACTGAAGGTCTGCGCCGTAAGAGTGGAACCCCAAAAGCCTGCGACCTGAAGGGAGCGCCCAAGAAACCGATTCTGTAGGTCGGGGTTCCCATAGGTTGCCTGCAGGAGCCCCCTTCTGGGGGCGATTGCCGTTTGAGCTGGGCTAGACCACCCTCTTTCACCCACCTGCTCCCTTATCGCGCCTGGAAAGGCGCTCGTACAGCCCAATTCGGACAGGGCTAATGGTCATTAAGTATTTATCTGTACATAGTAGTGGAGTACGTTCTGCTGCAGTGGACGGTGGTCGCGGAAGTCGCAACTGCACAAAACGTAGCGCGAGGTCTCCAAAGGCGCCTCTTCGAGCTTTAGCCTCGCCGAAGCGACCCTAAAGGGTCGCGCTACAGAAGCTGTACCGCTTGAGTAACCCGAGAAAAAGTCCACCCAATTCTGGCGAGCGGAGCACCCGCCTACGACCAGGGGGCGGCAATCGCTCATTTGGCGAGGCTATCCTCTGCCGACCTGTACACATTGCTCCAAGTTCCGCCGTTTATAGTAAAATGAGGGAAACGATATAAAATGAAATTGGCTCCCATCAGACAACAGTACCTCAGGATAAAGAAAAGATACCCCGAAGCCATAGTCCTCTTCCGCCTGGGAGACTTCTATGAGACGTTCGATGAAGATGCCAAGCTCTTCTCCCATATACTAGAGATCACCCTAACCTCCAGAGAAATGGGCAAAGGGCACAAGGTGCCCATGGCCGGTATCCCTCACCATGCCCTCAACAACTATCTGGGTAGACTTATCAACCGCGGATACAAGGTTGCTGTCTGTGAGCAGTTGACTCCTCCGGGTAAGGGGCTGGTGGAAAGGGATGTAGTGCGTGTGGCAACGCCCGGAACAATAATCGAACCCAGCCTTCTGGATGGAACTGCCAATAACTACCTGGCCAGTGTGATTATTGACAACGACCGCGCCGGACTGGCCCACGTTGATATAACTACGTCGGAGTTTGCTACCACTCAGGTGCCTGTTCATCGCCTCCTCCCCGAACTGGAACGGCTGCAGCCTTCAGAAGTCCTTTTCCCCCGCGACCTTGGTTTTCCCGATTTGGCACAAATAGCCACACCGACTCCTATAGATGAATACCGGTTTGAGTTCGAGACAGCCAACCAGGTCCTGCTGGATCACTTCGGCGTGGCCACGCTTGATGGCTACGGCTGCGCTCATCTACCTCTAGCTGTAAGAGCAGCCGGAGCCATTATCCACTATCTTCAGGAAAACCAGAAAGGCGCCGTGGACCTGCTAACCCGGCTAACCACCTACTCCACCGATCATTATATGGTGCTGGACGTCCAGACACGGCGCAACCTGGAGCTCTTCCACAGCAGCCGCCTGGGGACCACTGCTGGCTCGCTCCTCTCAGTCATTGACCTAACCCAAACATCTATGGGAGGCAGGCTGCTCAAGAGATGGCTGGGGCATCCCCTTCTGGAATTAGACCAGCTGGTAGAACGACAGGATGCAGTAGAGAGGTTTAGCGGCGACCATATCGCCCGTGGCAGAATCACGGCGCTGCTCCGTCAAATAGCCGACCTGGAGCGGTTGATCAATAGAGTCAGCGGGGGCCATATCACCCCTAAGGAACTGGTGGCGCTGCGACGCAGCCTCGAGCTAGTCCCGCAGCTAAGGGCAGTCCTCGAAGAGGGCGGCGCTCCTGACTGGCTGGCAGCGAGGCTAAGCCCCTGTGACGAAGTCGTTGCATTAATATCCCAAGCAATTGCAGAGGAACCTCCGATGAGCCTGGAGCAAGGTGGAGTGATAAGGCAAGGCTTCTCGCCGGAACTGGATGAGCTCCGCAGCGGCTCCAGGAATGCCAAACAGTATCTGGCCAACCTGGAGCGGCTGGAAAGGGAGCGCACTGGAATCAAGTCTCTTAAGGTAGGTTACAATAAGGTCTTTGGCTATTACATTGAAGTGAGCAAATCTAATCTGGCTCATGTGCCTGACGACTACATACGCAAGCAAACACTGGTAGGAGCGGAGCGCTTCTTCACCCCTGAACTCAAGGAATACGAGTCACGCATCCTCAATGCCCAGGACAGAATATCCGAGCTGGAGTCCGCTATCTTCCGCCAGGTATGCCAGCAGGTAGGCGGTTGGAGGGAGCACATCCTGACTGTTGCCGATACCCTGGCGCACCTCGATGTTCTCTCCAGCCTGGCTGAGGTGGCGGTGCGCCATAATTATAACCGTCCCAAGCTGACCAACGACGACACCATAGCCATCGATGGTGGGCGCCACCCGGTAGTAGAGCAAAGCCTCCAGAATGAAAGCTTCATATCCAACGATACCTACCTATCCAATAAGGATTCACAGCTTATCATCCTCACCGGTCCCAATATGTCCGGCAAGTCCACTTACCTTCGTCAAGTAGCCCTGATCGTGTTGCTAGCCCAAATTGGCAGCTTTGTACCTGCTGACTCAGCCACTATCGGTCTGGTGGACCGCATCTTCACCCGGATTGGGGCACAGGAGGACCTGGCTGCCGGCCAGTCCACCTTCATGGTGGAAATGGTAGAGACAGCTAATATCCTCAACAATTCCACACCGCGATCCCTGGTTATCCTCGATGAGATCGGGCGGGGCACCAGTACCTACGATGGACTTTCCATCGCTCATGCTGTTGTTGAATATATGCATAATCATCCCAAGCTAGGAGCAAAGACCCTCTTTGCCACTCACTATCATGAACTGGTAGAGTTAGCCGATTTGCTGCCTCGAGTGAAGAACTTCAATGTCGCGGTGACTGAACAGGGGGGCAAAGTAGTCTTCCTACGCAAGGTTGTCCCCGGCGGCGCTGATAAGAGCTATGGCATCCACGTGGCCCAACTGGCAGGCTTGCCCAAAGGAGTGCTGCAGCGCGCCCAGGAGATACTGGCAGGCCTGGAG
>JAUWXW010000008.1 GCA_030616195.1 Chloroflexota bacterium
CGTTGCCCGCCCCTGGCTATCGACAGTGGCGAGCAGGGTTGCCCCGAGCATGACGCTCCAATTGGGACTCAACCCCTTCAGGGTAACCTCAACGACGCTGTCGGTGACAATGTTAATGGTGGAATCCTCGCCGGCAGAGATTCCAGCCTGTTCCAGGTCGAAGGCCACGGTACCGACGTTCTTGACTGTGACTGAGATCTCGTTCGGCAGATCCTCGGGGATCCGTACCAGGTACGGCAGGTACGGGCCCAGGTAGAGGTCGTCGGAGATACCCTCACCCAGGTCGAGGCGAGAGTGGTAGAGGTAAGTGTGGAATCCCGGGGTATCGCCCTCAGCCAGTTCGGTCGTGCTGGCGCTGACCTCGGCGAAGTCAATCTCCGCAGCCGCGTTCGACGAGTCAAGTGTACCGGCTAAGATGGCCGACTGTCTCTGGTCCTGCCAGTTCTCTGGGATCTCGTCACCGACGAACGCCAGGTCGTAGATGACTTCGCTGCCGTCCAACCACGACCCGCCAGCGGCGTTGCGAATCCCCAGCACGCCGAACGCCCGCCAGATCCCTTCTTCGGGGGTAACCAATAGGTTGCTGGGTACAACGGTCTCCATAACGTTCGAATCGGGATCGACCGTAGCATCGAACGTCTCGTCTGCAATCGTTGGCCACGCCTCGCCAGTGTAGCTCCACAGCTCGGCTCCAGCCGACGTCACCACCACCAGGTACTCTACTCCGAGCGGGCCGTCAGCCGGCCAACTATCGCCCGGCAGCGAAGCAGCGCCGGTCTCCGGGTCCGCGTCCGTGTCGAAGGCCACACCCAGGATCGGAATGTCCGGGTCAACGAGTGTCTCGAGTATCGCCAAAAGGTGTAAACCGTCCGACTGCACGCCGATCTGGAGCTGGATGAGGTCTGCCGCATTCCCCGGCGCAGCCCACTCCGGGTATTCGGCATCCGCACCGTGGTCATCGTATGCATAGTCGGTCCACACGAAAGTCCCCTCCACATAAGAGGAGGTCCCACAAATCAGGGGGCCCAGTTCGGGATCAGCGGCGTCGTCCTGGGCAAGAATATCCCCCACACCCATCGCCGCGGGCACTGCGGCAGCCGCCAACAACATCACCAACGTAGCAGTGAAAGCAATTCTAAGATTACGCATTCTTACGCCCTTTCATTGAAGAATGTCTAAGTGGCATACAGTACAACGGAGGGGTGTAGACCTGGTGACTGCGGTCCGGGATAACTGCATCTCGTCGGTAAGTTAGCATGAAACGATACTTTTGTCAATTGTCTGTACGCGTGGGCTACGTTGGCAACACCCCAACACCCTTCCTTCATTCTCTCTAAACTGCTGACCGCGCCAAATCCTGGGCCTCCATCCACCCAGATAGCTTCCAAAAGCAAAGGCATCTCGCTTTCCGGTTTCATGTTTAATAGACTGGAGAGACTTCTATTGCCAGACTCCGGGGCTTTTGGCCACCCGGCTATTTCTCTTCCTTAGGTGGAGACGGATTAACGTAGCCCATCAGCAACGTAGGCATACAGCTGGCCACCTCCTCCCAGGTCCACCTGCCGTCTTTCACCCAATTTCGGGCAAAGATGACTTTTTCCGCCTCGGGTGACCAGGAGGCCAGCGCGTGCCCGCCAGCGCTGATTATACAGCCATTTATGTAACTGGCTTCGTCGCTGCAAAGGAAGGCTGCAATCATGCCAATCATTTCTGCAGGAGGCCCGTGCTTTGCGAACTCTAAATACTCTTTGGGCCAGAACCCAGCTTCGACCTTCTTCTGAAAGCCGGCCAACACCTCCGGGTCGTCTACGAACCTTGTCCGTGCTGCCGGGGCAATAGCATTACAGGTCACCCCATACGTGCCCATCTCCCAGGCAGTGGCATAGGTCAAGCTGGCAATCCCCCCTTTGGCAGCACAATAGTGTGGAGCTCCCCAACTCCCTAACCGCTCGTGAGAGGTACAATTCAATATCCTCCCATATCTCTGCTGCCTCATCAGGGAACAAGCATGCCTGGAGAGGTTCCAGGTCCCTTTAAGATGGACGGATAACGTCCTGTCCCATTCCTCTTCCGGCATATCCCACATCATTCCAGGCTTACCACTGCCAGCGATATTACATAGGATGTCTATCCTGCCGAAGTTATCTATGCACGTCCTGATCATATCCTCAGCGGCCTTGAAATCAGCCACGTCGCCGTAATGAGGGACCCCCTTTACGCCTAACTCCTTGCACTCCGCGACTACTGAATCAGCAGGCGCCCTGTCAGCCCCCGTCCCATCGGTAGCCCCTCCCAGGTCGCAGACAACGATATTGGCCCCCTCCTCAGCCATTGCCAAGGCTATTGCTCTACCAATTCCTCTACCACCACCGGTTACCACTGCATTTCTACCCCTTAATCGGTCACCCATGTCAGTCCTCCTTTCTACATGAAAATAGGATTGCCTCCACCCTTTTGTCAATCGCCTGACCTATTTGCCCTCGTTTCGGATGGATCTGAAGGTCCATCCCTACATTGTCGGCGTGCCGTCGATGACGCCAAGGCAACGCGCTGCTAAGTGATAAAGTCACTCGAAACAGTCGTGGGGTGCTTCTCACCATGTAGCTCCGCACGCGGGACGGAAGCATGATTGCTATCACCCTTTTCCATCTACGGTTCATGTTTCACATCCCTTCGCAGCCGCAACGGGCTGTCTTATTTTCAATGTGTCACGGGTTGCCAGTCACCCACATCTGGCAGACCCGCCAGGGCTCGTGCGCGACTAGCCGTTGCCATCATATGCACATAGTCACTGGGTGTCAACACAGTGGGCTCGTGGGACAAACGGTACCACAGGGAAATGGAAGGGATGCCAAAGGGAGAGGAAATGTTTGACGCAGCGCCTGGTACCAACTAAACTAGGCCAGGAGAAATGAAACGCTATCCCCTTATCGACGAGCTTTCTGCCCCGTTGAGTGCCAACGAAGTCTTTACACTCTTGCACCAACAACCCTTCAGTTTCTTCCTCGACAGCGGTATGGATCCGGAGAATCTGGGGCGTTACTCCTTTATAGGCAGCAATCCCTTCCTGATACTGAAAAGCCGCGGTGATAACCTAACTCTCCTTGGCCCAAAGGGAAGAGAGAACAGGAAGGGCAATCCCTTTGAGGCCTTGGATGAATTGTTTCAAGAGTACAGTATAGAACCATCTCATTCTCCCACCCCCTTCATCGGAGGAGCAGTGGGGTATTTCAGCTATGACCTGTGTCACTTTATCGAGCGCCTTCCGTGTACTGCTGTCGACGACCTCCAGCTTCCAGAGTGCTGCCTGGCCTTCTATGACCTGACCATCGCTTTTGATCACCTGGAAGGTAAAACTTATATCGCCTCCAGCGGATTTCCAGAGCAACAGGAAGAGAAGAGGTTAAAGAGAGCTGCCAGGCGCATCCAGGAAATGAAGGCAAGGTTGCTCACGCAGCGCCCCAAGTCGAGTCTTCAACCTACACCCTTTGTTAAAGACTCTATCTACCAGGAGAGCAGCGGTGCCTCTGGCATAACCTTGCGGTCGAACTTTACTCACCAGGAATACCTCAAGGCGGTAGAAACCGCCAGAGAATACATCGCTGCCGGCGACATTTTCCAGGTTAACCTATCTCAGAGGTTCGAAGCAGACTTACCCATCACCCCTTGCGAGCTCTACGAACACCTGCGCCATATTAATCCTGCCCCCTTCGCTGCCTACCTCAACTTTGATGAGGTAACGGTGGTAAGCGCCTCACCGGAGCGATTCCTCAAGCTCAGGGGCGATCGGGTAGAAACACGACCGATGAAAGGCACCCGCCCGCGTGGAAGTTGTGGCGCGGAGGACGAAGCTCTAGCCGGGGAACTGCGAAATAGTATTAAGGACAGGGCTGAGAATGTTATGATTGTTGACCTGGAAAGAAATGACCTGGGTAGGGTATGCCGCTTTGGCACAATAAAAGTGAAGGAATTGTGGACTCTGGAGAAATATGCTACTGTATTCCAGCTCACCTCTACAGTCGAAGGGAGGCTGAGCCAGGACAAGAATAGAATCGACTTGCTAGAAGCTTGCTTCCCGGGTGGCTCGATTACCGGTGCTCCCAAGGTGAGGGCTATGGAAATCATTGATGAACTGGAGCCCACCAAGAGGAATATCTACACCGGCTCCATCGGGTACTTAAGCTTCAGCGGTGAAATGGATCTCAACATTGCCATCCGCACCATCCTGGTCAAGGATGGAAGGGCGTACTTTCAGGTAGGAGGAGGCATTACCTACGACTCCGACCCAGAGGCAGAGTATCAGGAGACTCTGGACAAAGCCAAAGCACTGTTTCAGTCTCTAAGCTTATCACCCAGATTGGCAGTGGCAGCATGATTCTGATCATCGATAACTACGATTCCTTCGTTTATAATCTGGCCCAGTACGTAGGCGAGCTAGGATGGGAACCTCTAGTCCGCCGCAATGACTCCATTACTCTAGCCGAGATCGAGGAATTGGCGCCCACTCACATTATCATCTCACCAGGGCCAGGCACTCCTCTCGACGCAGGCATCTCCAACGAGGTTATTCAACACTTCGGAGGCAGGATTCCAATTCTGGGTGTTTGCCTGGGGCACCAATGTATTGGCCACGTCTACGGTGGAGTCGTCGCCCGCCACACCCCTACCCACGGCAAGGCCTCCGTTATTTATCACGATGGCAAAACCATTTTCTCCGGTCTTCCCAACCCCATCGAAGCGGGACGCTATCACTCACTGGCTATCAAGGCCGAAACTGTACCCCCCTGCCTCGAAGTTTCGGCCCAGACGGAAACGGGAGAGGTTATGGGCGTTCGCCATAAAGACTACATAGTAGAAGGGGTCCAGTTCCATCCCGAATCTGTTCTAACTAGCACCGGTCACCAAATACTGACCAACTTCCTACGATTCTCCTCACCTCTGCGGAAGCCAAGTCCGAGGGACTAGGGGGCAAACCATTGGAGGAAATCGTCTATCTCAATGGCTCCATGGTGCCCCTGTCTCAAGCCAGGTTTTCTCCCCTGGACTATGGCTTCCTCTACGGTTATGGACTGTTCGAAACCATGCGTGCCTACTCCGGGCGTATCTTCCGCCTGGAAAAGCACCTTGCCCGCCTGCACCGCTCAGCGAAGTTCTTGGGCATAGATTTGGACAGCGTCCCTGACCTGGAGAAAGCTGTCTATGACACCCTCCAGGCTAACAACCTGTCTGATGCTCGTATCAGGCTGACTATTTCCGGCGGTGAAGGAAACACAATCCCAGACCTCCTTGCCCGCCAGGCTCCCACGGTGCTCATCGTAGCCAGGAGCTATAGCCCTTCCTCCAGCCAGGTTTACCAGCAAGGATTTAGGGCAATAGTCTCCCGCATTCGGCGGAATTCTCAGTCGCCTGTTTCAGCCATCAAGTCCCTGAACTATCTCGATAGTCTGCTGGCCCGACGCGAGGCCAAACTGGCCGGTGCCGATGAGGCTATTCTTCTCAATGAGCAAGGCTTCCTGGCTGAAGCTAGCACCAGCAACATTTTCCTGGTATCGGGCGATACCATACTCACCCCCAGTGACGACAGTGGGATACTGCCCGGCATCACGCGGGAGGCAGTTCTGGAAATAGCCTGCTCCTCGGGGGTGAAAACGATGGTACGAGAGATAGCCTTAGAGGAGCTCCACCAAGCCGATGAAGCCTTTCTTACCAACTCTGTTATCGAGATAATGCCCCTCACCCAGGTCAGCGGCCAGGTGATAGGCCCGGGAAGAGCAGGCAAAATAACTCAACAGCTAATGGGGGGTTACAAGGCGCTGGTAGAACAGACAGGTTAACAGGTGATTGGCCTGGCCTGACCACGATGTATAGGTTGACTTTCTCGTCCTTTCTACCCAGACCTGCCTTGGTTGCATCAGGGGAACTGCCATAAAGAGACGAACCGTTGAAATATCTTTCCCTTATGCTAGTTTAGCGCTGCGGCGAGCTCCTGCTCCGGTACGCTAGTCTCCTTCAGCGTCACCAGTAGTCTTGTTTTGGTGGGGATGGTCCTTGACCGCAACAGAGTCCTGAATTTCCCCACAAGGCTGGGAAGGACTCCAGTCGGCAGTTCCTCTACTTTCTCTAGATCGGGCATGCTCCAGAGTCCGTCCAGTACGCCGGCAAGCCGGGTATGCTCTACTAGCAAGACCGTGATGGCAGCGCCCCAGTGCCAGGAGCCAACCGTTTCCATAATGCTAGCCTGAAGCGTTGCCTCCACCTGGCCAGCGAATCTACGTAACTGGGCAGCGTCAGCGGGCTGAGGTATGAGCAGTTCAACCTGTTCAACAAAGCCATCGCCGTCTGTCGGCAAGTGCTCACGCTCATACACCTCTCTGATGGCCTGGCCAAGTTCCTGGCGACTCATGTCTTTTGGAAGATAGCCTGCTGCCCCAGCGTCCAGAGCATTAACCAAGTAATCTGTACACTCCGCCAGTATGATGACGTCAGCCTCACAATTCAGCCCGTTTCTTTTCAAACGGCGTGTAGCCTCAATTCCATCCATACCTGGCATATCCATGTCCATAAGAATGACGTCTGGAGAGAGCGTTCCTGCCTGAGATAAGGCTTCATCCGCGCTAGTGCAATCGCCCACCACATCCACGTCCTCCTCTGCCTCCAGCATAAGCCGCAATCCGCTTCGAACGACCTCACTATCATCAACCAAGAGTATTCTGATGCCCTTCTTCATCTTATCCTCCCTTCCCTCGCTTATCGTGGACACTTTATTTGACCTCGAATCAGCCCGAGTAACCATATCATATCGCCCACGCCACCTATTACGTAAGGCTGATTCGGCTCATGCAGTCGAATAAGAAGGATCAATCTGATGAGCCTGATCGGTCATGAATGCAACAGCTATCTGCGAGTGGGGACTGGGTGCCACCAAAACCTATGCCCGCAGCACCCACTGCTTGGTATGCGGCTACCCCAGATATTTATACGTTAGCATCTTCACACCTCTGTCCCAGTATCATCTCTGCAATCGTACACATTCCCAGGGTTGCAATCACCTTTACGAGTTTGGTTGCGCAACTGACTCCAGCCGTCACGCGCCAACCGCTTGGTCTTTGGGCCTGCCTAGTCTGCCTGATGCCAGGATATTATGTTGACTTCGGTACTGCTCACGGAGACTGCAGCTTGGACTGTTACGCGCCCAGCCTGTGCCTCCCTGCTGCCGAGGCGCTACGGAGAATTGGTGAACCTGCTGTTGCACCGCTCATGGAAGCACTTAGTGACGCCGATGTCTACGTACGTATGTGCGCTGCCAGAGCACTGGGCCAACTGGGTGACGAACCAACTATCAGACCCTTGATTGAAGCAGCTGCTAGCAACTTTGCTGTTTGGTTCTGCACTACCGAAGCACTGAAGGAAATTGGCAAACCTGCTCTTGAGCCGCTCGTGGAAGCACTTAGCGATGGTAACATGTACATGCAACTGTATGCCGCCGAAACGCTAGGAATGATTGGTGATAATCACGTCATCGGCGCATTAATCGAATCGCTGGCTGACAGCAATTCCAGCGTGCGTGCCTCAGCGGCTGAAGCACTAGGGCACATTGGCGATAACCGAGCCGTTGCGCCGCTGATTGAAGCAACAAGGGATGTAGATGTAAGGGTGGCTGATAATGCCGCTATAGCCCTGGGAAGAATAAGTGCTCCCTCTGGCAAGCTATCAGGCAAGGAAGTGGCCGACATTCATGTGCACTGGAGGGCTGAGTGCGCCCATTTGACAGCCAGCTTAGAGAAGCAGGGTTAGCTCTCTATTAACAGGCGGTCAGGCAGCATTGGGCCCGATGACAGGAAGTCCCTACCGTAGTTCTTGGTTGTATACCACAGGCGACAGCCCATCATATACCCGTGGTCAAACGCGGCCCCGTTGGGAACATCACTTCGCCGTTTGCGGAGCAAGAACATGTGGCAAAAGCAGGATGAGCCAGGCAATGTACATCGTGGTTTGTGCTTTGGCAGGAGCAGAGGTTAAATTTACCGCAACGATATTCCGGCTACGAGTACCAGGGGCGATGATCAAATTCTCTAGATCAGTTTTCTTTTGTAGGCTTCCCCTATCGCTTCAGACCGATTACGGACATCTAGCTTCTCGAAGATGTGCTGCACGTCCCTCTTGACCGTAGCCTCACTCAAGAAAAGGTGCGACCCGATTTCCTTGGTAGTAGCCCCACCAGAAATCAGTCGCAGTACCTCCAATTCACGTTCAGACAAATGAGACCGCACAGCACCCTTGATCAGATTGGAAAACTCCGTTAACAACTCCCGACTGAGAGGGCTGAGAGGTGCTCTGCCCTGCTGAACCGCTCGAATAGCTTGAACCAGCTCCTCCCGCTTGATGTCCTTCAAAAGGTAGCCCGTAGCGCCAGCTTCGATGGCTTCAGTGACATACTCCTCATACAAGGTCAGCATAATGATATGGCAATCTGGTCGTTTTTCCTTCAGTCTTCGGACCGCCTCAATGCCATCCGCTCCCGGCATCTTGATATCCATGAGGACAACATCAGGGGAATGCAACTCTGCCTGTTGTAGCGCTTCTTCCATATTAGCCGCTTCGCCTATTACCCGTATGTCGTCCTGCAACCCCAGCATGTGTCGCAGCCCATCGCGGACGACCTGGTGATCATCAACCAAAAGTACTCGGACGCTTTCCTTGCCTTCCATCGTCTCTTGCTACCGATTTCGGACAGTCGGTTTCCTGACCATATCTTATTACATTCCGTGGTATATTAGCAAGACCTCAAAAGGTCACTCGGTGAGCCATATGGCGTCATCGGCTGCTCCCGTTTGGTTCTTCTTGCCTGAAATGAAAGGAGGAGATCACCAGCCCGAAACTAGCTAGTTCTCGTTAAGCTGGAGAGAGGGACTACATCAGCTTTTTCCTGTAGGCCTCCGACACAGCCATGGAGCGGCTGCTTACCTCCAGCTTAGCAAAAAGGCTGTGCATTTCTCTTTTGACCGTAGTCTCACTGAGGAAAAGCTGACCAGCGATTTCCTTGTTCGTTGCGCCAGCAGCAACTAAACGAAGCATGTCTAGTTGCCTCTCGGATAGACCACGCTCCTGCTCAGCTCTGTCCCTGGCCCGGTCATTAAACTCGGTAACGAGTTTTCGAGCCAGCGAGGCATTGAGCGGCGACTGCCCCTGGTAAGCTACTCTAATAGCCTGGCTCAACTCCTCACGCTTGATATCCTTGAGAAGGTATCCCGCAGCACCAGCTTTAATGGCCTCAGTAATGTATTCTTCATACAGGGTTAACATGATGATATTGCAAGCTGGTTGCTTCTCCTTCAATCTTCGGGTGGCCTCAACACCGTCCACACCAGGCATCTTGATATCCATGAGGACAACGTCAGGGGAATGCAACTCTGCCATCTTGAGGGCTTCTTCCATGCTAGCAGCTTCACCCACTACATGTATGTCATCCTCCAAACCAAGCATCCGGCGTAGTCCCTCACGTACGACCTGATGATCATCAACCAAGAGCACTCGAATAGCTGACATGGCGTTATCCCCAAACTTCGCTAGTGTTCTTCAAACGTTATGGGTGCTATGCTTACCGGCATCAATGTTATTTGCTACCTCAGGCATAGTTACAGGAAGTGTCAAGAATATGCTGGTCCCCGATCCTTGTCTCGTCTTTATCTTTAGGGTACCTCCCAGCATGGCTGTCCTTTCCTCCATACCTACCAAGCCCATGTGCCCCACTGAAACAGCACTTTTCCTGGTTCTGGAATAATTGAACCCTGAACCGTTATCATGAATCTCAACAGAGACGTTTTCCGCTTCAAACCGTAATCGCAACACGACTGCACTCGCTCCAGAGTGCTTCCGAATATTGTTAAGAGACTCCTGAACCACACGATATATGGCTAGTTCGGCGCTTGGGGTCAGGCGCACCGGCTCACCGATGGGTTCGAAGTGGTAGGCGATGCTGTCAGCCTTCAAGCCTTCAAGGAGCTGGCGCAGGGCATGAACAAGTCCCAACTCCTCCAGGGCCGGCGGGTGGAGACCAGCCATCATCCGACGGATCTCTTTCAGGCTTCTATCAATGGTATCCTCAACCTCGGCAATCTCGCTCTGAACCTGGTCATTGTCGCTACCTGACAGAAGACCCTTACAGGCCTGCATTCGATAGGAAGCACCCACCAGCCACTGCGCCACGCTGTCATGGAGCTCAACGGAAATCCTCTTTCGCTCCTCTTCCTGAGCCAGAACCGTTTTGGCTAGAAGTTGCTCGACGCGTTGTTGCTGTTCCTTAAGGTTATCAAGCATCATGGCATTTTCTATGGCAATGGCTACCTCAGTAGCCATGGTGGCAAGCAGGTCCACATCTTCACTGGAGTAGAGCGTACTGCCGTGTTTCCTGCCCAGCCCCAGGATGCCAATGAGATTGCCTTTCCTGGTGATAGGACAGAATAGCGCCAGCTCCAGAGCATCGATGTCATCACCTTCTGTCTCCCACAGGCTCTTAAACTCCGGGGCAATGTCTATGGTCTCTCGGTAGAGAACTTTTCCTTCCCTGCTAAGCCAAGTCACGACGGGATTATCCCTCCCTAGCCTCATGGTGCCATCTGATCCCTTCGTTGTTGCTGGCTGAACAAAACGGGCAACAAAGTCACCACCCTCACCCTCAGGCAGAAAGAGGTATGCCCGCTTGGCATAAAGGGCCTTAGTGATGGGATACAGTATGTTCTCTGCCAGTTCACCCAGGTTGAGGACATTGCTCATACGCTGACTAAAGGTAAGCAAGGTCTGGCGATAGTCATAAGTCCTCCTGTAGAAGAGCCTGTCCACCCCTCGCTGGATGACATTCCTCAGTGGTTGGAACGCTATGGCAAACAACAGAGCTAACCCCGCAGCCACTGCTACAGAACGATAGCTTGGCCAATGGAAAACCGATCTCTGGATAACAAATAGCAGGAGCAGGTATGCAGTGGTCAGACCAACGGTCACTACCGAATAAGACAGCCCCCTGCGTACCACAATCCTGAAGTCAAGCAGTCGGTATTTCAAGATAGCGTAACTGATAATGACGGCATTCGCCAAATTGGCAACGTGGTCTAAAGGATAAATGCCCAGCGAGGAACTCAGGTTGGTCATGATGCCTGCTGCCACAACGCCGAGTCCGATAAGCAGGTAGACCACTCGATTCCGATCCAAAGAATCGGACAGGCGCCTGAATCGCTGTACTAGAAAGAATGCCGCTGCTCCAGCAAGAGGGATAAGGAAGGCAGGGAGCAGGTAAAAATATGGTCCGTAATCAATATGCAAGGCTCCACCCTTAACCTCAGCACTCTTTGGGAAATCCACAAACACCACTAGGATAGCTACGATCGCCAGAAAAACATACCCCAACAGTACACCGAACCCATTGGGCTTATTGAGGAAAGCACGTACGAAGTGGTAGTAGGTTACTGCCATCCACACAAGAGTCAGAATTATGAATTTAATCCATATATGTGTGTGTCCCTGGTACAAATCGACGTGCCCCATGAAGGAGCAAAAGCTCCAGATCGTGGCTGCAAGAAGATAGAGGATGAAAACGTTTTGTACCCTTGCCAGGGGACGCCGAAAGGCGATAAGGAATATTAGGGGAAAGTAGGCAATGAAGCTAACAAGCGGGATTATGGCGTAAATGCTCACGAAGAACCTTGCCCTCTCATCTTACTCATTAATCTCACCAGTGCCTAACGTAGCAGGCACCCAATTATGCACACAAGATTAAGACTTGTCAATAGGCCACAGGCGTCGTGGCGACTGGGCTCAACGCCAAAGGCCAGGAGATTTCTAAGTTGTCATAGGGCGGGTGCTCCGTCACCCACCCCGGTTGGCAGGGGACAGAGCCCTCGCCAGAGGCGAGTCGGCCGCCAGGGTCGCCTCCGGAGACCTATGGAGACCTACCCTATGCTTGGAAGTTTCAATCGCTATTTTGGGGGTGCAAATCGGGCTTAACACCAAAGGCCGGGAGGTTACTAAGAAGAAGCTCAACTTCAAGGAATTGAGGTTTTAACAGCCCGCGCGGCGAGGATGCTCTTTGCCCAAATTGAGATATTGGTGCTGGCCTTGCTACCCAGAGACCTGGCGAAAGATGAGCACGGAGTTGTGACCACCAAAGCCAAATGAGTTCGACATGGCGGTTCTCACCGGAATGCTACGTCCCTGGTGAGGAACATAATCTAGATCACACTCAGGGTCCGGGTGATCAAGGTTTACGGTCGGCGGTACAATGCCATGGTCTATTGCCAGAACGCATACCATGGCCTCCATAGCGCCTCCTGCCCCCAGAAGGTGCCCGGTCATAGACTTGGTAGCCGAGATTGGAATGCGGTATGCGTCCTCGCCGAATACACTTTTGATGGCACAAGTCTCTGTTTTGTCGTTAAGCACTGTGGCACTACCATGTGCGTTGATATAGTCAATTTCGGCAGGATCAAGGCCAGCCCTCTTCAGCGCTAACTCCATTGTCCTTGCCGCACCGCTGCCATTGGGCAGAGGCTGAAGTATGTGAAAAGCATCACTGGTGGCACTGTAACCTATAATTTCAGCCAAGATATTGGCTCCCCGTTTGCGAGCATGGGCCAAGTCTTCAAGAACCATGACAGCAGCGCCTTCACCCAATACAAAACCATCCCGTTCAGCGTCAAAGGGACGGCATGCCCTCTGTGGCTCATGGTTTCTAGTTGATAGAGCACGACAGGCATTGAACGCAGCCACAGGAACAGGAAATATTGGTGCTTCGGTCCCGCCGGCAAGCATCACTGTTGCCCCTCCATGCCTGATGAGCTCAGAGGCATGACCTATAGCATCGGCACCGCTGGAGCATGCCGAGGATACGGAATAGTTCGGGCCATGAATCCCCAATACTAGAGAGACCTGTACAGAGGCAGCATCGCCTGTCATAGTGGGGGCGAGAATGGGGCTTATCCTTCCCGGGCCTGCTTCCTTCATCACATCTATTTGTTGGCAAATTCCGAGCAGACCGCAGACGCTGTTGCCCAGGATAACGCCAGTCTCCTCGGCATAACCTGAGTCAATCTTTAGCCCGGCGTCTTCCACCGCTTCCAGACTGGCAGCTACAGCAAACTGAGCGAATCTATCCATACGGCGAGCCGTCTTCCTATCAACATATGCACTCGCCTCAAACTCCTTGACTTCACCAGCGAACTTGGTATCAAAAGACGTAGTATCAAAGTGGGTTATATAATCAATCCCTGACCGCCCTGAGATAAGGGACTGCCATGTATCGGCAACTGTAAGTCCTACAGGACTAATGGCGCCCACACCAGTAACTGCCACCCGCCTACCGTTATGAACCATTTTCACTGTCCCCCAATTTCAGCATTGCTCAACAAACATTCAATGTCATGCTACTGTGAGCTAGCGCAACTCAACAGGGCATCAACTACGCCGTCTGATGGATTGAGATGGGGTGGCTTCAGATGGGCTAAGTCAGCACCGGCTGCCCGCTGCTTCGAAGTATACTCCTGGAATGCGCCCTCGCGGAGTAGGGTGACCTCCAGTGGTTGTAAGCCTACCATGCTCTCCAGATCAGCATACGAGCTATCCAGCTCTCGAAGTTGGTGGTGTATAGCGGCCGCCACCTCCTTGGCGCCCTTGTCCCCATTCCGCTTGAGCTCAAGATATAAATGCAATACGGGCTTATCTCTTGCTTCCTTGCGTGCTGTCCACTCTTCATACGCCAGTCCCGAATTCTCTATTGCCTGCCAAATCGTCTTCTCGGTTAGTCGGGTAAAGCCAGCGAGATCAATAAGCCCATCGACCCTGGACTCAAATCTCATCTGAGGAGTATCTATACCCAGGCTTTCATTGCGTAGCGAGGTTATCCTGATCATATCGCCAAGTCGGTACCTAACAAAAGGGCCACCACGAAAGTTGGTAATTACTATCTCATAATTCCCTCCTGCTTCAACCTCATCCAGCAAAAGGGTTCTTGGCCAGTAGCCAGGGTTCAGACTCAACCTGAGGGACTCCTCTTCGGGAATAAACTCCAGGAAATTGATAAAGGGGATAAAAGTCATGTCTTGATAATCCCAGGTCTGCATAGCCATAATGACACCCTCTGTGGAGCCATACAGATCCAGCGGGTACCTTCCCCACATCTCCTTGATCTTATTCTTGTAAATTGAGGCATCCGTACCTACCACAGCTATCCCCTTCAGCGGCCACAGGTCTTTAGGCAGCATTGGACGCCGCGCCAGCTTGCTCTTGAGCAATGCTTTCCCCAAACGAAGGGCAAGCCGTGGCTGGGACAGCACAGATACAACATCCTTAGCCCCCATACTCTGACTAAGCCTCTCGCCAACGGCGACCAGCACACTGGGCAGCCCGAAGAAGACGTCCAGCCCTTCAGACAGGGCCAGTTGAAAGCCTCGTTGTATTCTGTCCTCAAAGGGCATGGGTTCCGCCTCATCCAGAGGGGGCAGAAAATCTAAAGGAAGCTCTTGCTCCGCCAGACGCCCCCATGATCCTGTAGCATAAGGTGGAGGAGCCAGGGCATAGAGCATCTTCTCATGCTCGCCAAAATTAATATCTTCTCTTCCCCTGCAAGTGGCAAAGATCAAAAGGGCAAACAGCAATGTGCCTAACTCTTGGTGTAACCTGGCAGTGACCGGAACCCACTTGAAACCGAACTCGCTGGAGTTGCCCGAGGTATGCTGCCACAAGAGAGGCTTTTCAGGCAGCACGTCCTCCCTACGTTCCAGAAGATAGCAAGCATAGTCGGCATAGGTGGTGAGTGGCACTTGCTGACGAAATTCCTCTACACTGCTGGGTTTTGCCCCCTGCATCACCTTGTTCCCCAGCTCACATCCTTTCATTAGCTCTAACTGCTCCATCAGCAACCGCCGCTGCATAGCCATAAACTGCTCCATACTGAGGTCAATGAACCCACAACACATCTGCCACAGCTCTTCATTCCTGCCCTGTCTGAGAAGCTCGATTCCGTCGGGCATCTTTATCCCCTCCTTCCTTGAACCTCACCTTGAGCTCTTGCCAGCCTTAAAGTCCTAAAACAGGCGTCCATACTCTTTTTAGTGGGGACCAACATAGGCGTTTCCTGCCTATAGTCCTCGTAACCGACAAACATCTTGCCAAACAAGAACCTGTCTTGGATGAACACATACACAATATCCATGAAGAACCACACTGGCGAAGCGATTAGTAGCAGCTTCGCCTTAGAAACTAAGATGAGGGAGATTAGCAACAGGGCGTACCAGAGCACTCCAGGATGACGCACCATGGCATAGGTTCCGCTCCTTATCAGCATGTCTCCCACACCAGGCGCTACATAGGTCTTGCGCCAGGGAAGATTGACGAATAAGGAATAGGTGATGAGAAGAAGAGATATGAGTAGAAGCCCCCACCCCAACCACGTCACCCCCGCAGGCAACCCCAGTCGCTCGGACCTGACGCACACCATCAAGGTGGCATAGACGATCAGCCCAGCAGCTACAAGACCAACAGCCGGCTTCGCCCCGGGAATCCTCTTCAACGAGACCACGTCAAAAAAGCATGCTGCCAGGAAACCCAGCACACCAATAGCTATGTATCCCACGGTGACTAATTTGTCACATCTGATCCAGTTTGGGAAGTGACATTGTTCTAGAACAATGTTCTATCGGCACGCGACGCCATGCACCGCTAAGAGGTAATGGAAGAGCTTCCGCATCTCAGATCGCGACAGACCACTACGGGGTTAGGGGGAAAAGGGCAGAAGGAGACTGTCTAGCGAAGAGATGAAGGGCTGACCATTGACTACGGGTCAAGGCAAGAAGCGCAAAAGAAAAGCCCCCTTTTCAGGGAGCCAATTTCAAACTGGGCTGGAAGCCTCCAGCCAGCGGTACCTCCGCTCGCTTTTAGATGTCTACTCCTTTTCTAAAGCACCAAAGGGCTTCTGCATCCCACCCAGCCTTTGACTCAATTCCTCCACGTCGCCCTTTGCCGGATGCTTACCCAGCTCCATCCCATAGCTGATAACGAACTCCAGAAAGCTTCGCAGCAGGTCCTTAATGCCACCTTCGAACTCATGAAGTGCGTCCTTTGTTACATAGCCGTCATCCTGGGAGACTTGCTTGAGTTGGTTGTCAATCAGGAAGCTGATGAATTCTGCTTGGCCCATATCGCCACGATTCTCATCGATCTTCCTCACCAGATCGCCAGGTACAATCAACATCCTCTTATCAGTCATCTGGGACACACTCCTTCAATTAAGTATTTGGCTACAAAGCTTCTTAAAGCTAATCCTCACCTCCCAAACCCAGCATCTCCAGCAGGTTGTCTATACTCTTCAGCAATCTGAGCCCCCTTCTGTTAACTTTGTATGTAGTGACTGGGTTTCCCACCTTAATTATCTCTACGAATCCTCGCTGGGTGAGAAACTCGAGGTATCGCTGCAACTGGCGGTAACTCATGTTTGCGCTGTACATGATCTCGGTCTTGCCCGCCTCGCCTAGCTTCAGAATGTCAGCCATCACTTCAATATTTGAACGCCTGTTACTCATCCTTTTCTCCTTAGCCCTCTAGCAGGGCCCCTTCCTCACACTTACTATCGCCGAGCCACCTGCTGTGCCTCGTGCGCTATTTTCCAGATCTCGTTTACTCTCGTCTGCAACCCCAGCATGCTATCGTACCAGACTCGAGCCAAAAGTGCCACTTCAGTGACCCATACGGCTAATTATTAGCAACGAACAGTATATCACTGGAAATGCAATTGTCAATACCCCCCAAAGGCCTTCAATCCATCCGTACTATCAGGACACCCTCAAAAGGTCGTAGCTTAGGCTCTCTATGCCAGGCCGTCATAAGTTACCGGAGGACAATCCCAAAAGCGGGAAAACAGCCTACCCAAGAGCACGCCACAGAAACAAGATGGTCATACAAGAACCAAGGCCAAAGGAGCTGACGCTTGGCAAACCAAGACCTAAAGACAGGCTAAAACATTCATGTTGCCCAAGGAAACACGCTCCACCGTGGCCAAAAAAGGAGGGCCTTATTGCGTCAGGCTAAAGGTACAGATTCAAATATCATCGCCGACAGAGGTAGAACTAATATGACCGGCTAAGCAGTACCATCACACGGGGCACCCCGAAGGCGCCGAACCTGTGTGTCTTTTGCCTTTGAGCATGGTTGGGAACGACAAAGAGGCAATCTGATACCTTTCTGACAATAGCGAAAACGCAAGCAGGATAGAGGGATACGCTTCCCACATGCTTCAGGCTAGCTCGTTACTAACGCCAATGGTCGCTCTGCCACACTAGCCTGTTTCAGAGTTACCATGATGCTTGTGCTGCGTTGGCCTCTTAACCGCTGCAGGGCTTTGAATTTCCTGAGAAATCCCCATGTGCCATTTGCCAGCGCCTCATCCTCGACCTTCTCCACATCAGGCATGCTCCGCAGTCTTTCCAAGATACTCTGCACTGGAGTGCGTTTCACCAGGATTGTAATGGCAGCGCCCCACTCCCAGGAGCCAATCGTCTGCATAATGGTAGCCCCCAATGCCTCTTCCAATCGGCCAGCAAATCTCAGCAACTGGGCAGAATCGACTGGCAAAGGTATGAGCAACTCAACCTCTTCAACCAACTCTTCATGCTTTCTTGGCAGGTGCTCATTCCCATAAACCTGTCTGATGGCCTGAGCAAGCTCCTGGTGCTTTATGTCCCTAAGAAGGTAGCCAACTGCCCCAGCTTCCATGGCCCTAACCAGATGATCCATACTCTCGGCTAACATAATGACCTCAGCGTTGCAGGAAAACGCATTTGTCTTCAGTCTCCGGATGGCCTCAATCCCGTCTGTTCCCGGCATGCCGACGTCCATAAGAATAACTGCGGGCGACAGCGTATCCACCAGGGAGAAAGCTTCCTCGGCAGTAGCACAGTCGCCCACCACATCCATGTCGTCTTCCAGTTGCAGCATATGCCGCAACCCCTTACGGACAATCTCACAATCATCAACTAATAGTATCTTGATTTCTTTCATGATAATTGCCTTCCTGTTCCCGGTGATCTCTCACTGACTGTTGAGAACTCCACTCTCTTCGCCATCGCACGATTCACCTACGACTCCAAGATCATTCATCAATTTGTTCGCCTCAAGTGTACAGGAGTAAGTTCACATCGCCGTCTCAACACACACTGCCCGTCTTACAAATTGCTTTCCGGCAAAACCAGAAAGGTCACAAAAGAGTTACATGTGGTCAAACAATCGCTATCACAAATGAATACACACAAAGCCCTGTACCTCACAGGTGAGGCCCGAAACTGCCAAGCTCTACTTCGCCAAACCGTACTCAGAAACAGGCTCTGCTGGAAAGGTTCTATTGCTCAGGTGACTGGCGTCTGATATCATTTGGTCGAATAGGAGCATCATGAAAGTAGGACTGGTCTATGATCCCATATATCTAGAGCACAACACCGATCCGCACCCGGAGTGCGCCCGCAGACTACAAGAAACCATGGAGTTGCTAGAGAAGAGCCGAGTTAAGCAGCAACTGATAGAGATCCACCCCGAGCGGGCTTCCCTGGAGGAAATATCGCTGGTGCACTCGG
>JAUWXW010000249.1 GCA_030616195.1 Chloroflexota bacterium
TGTTATTCCGGCCACCGAGGGATGCTCCCAGGACAGCAGCAGATCAATGAACTCCTCGTCACTCTGCTGGAAATGCTCCCCAAAACCCATCCGCTGTGCCAGTTGTCTCAGTATTTCCACGTCGGGCTTGCACTCATAGAGAGGCTCTATTACCTTGTCTTGCAATTGGAGATAGCTATGCACGCCGGGCGAGCCACCAGGCGGCATGATCAAATTCCTCTGTTCAAAGAAGGTACAGGCTGGCAGGACAATGTCGGCATACCGAGCGCTGGCATTCATGAAGAGGTCAGCCACTACGATGAACTCCAGGTGCGGCAGTAGCTCCCGGGTGATCAGGCTGGCGTCCGGAAGCTGATTAAGCATATTGTGCTTGGCAATCCACAGCGCCTTGATAGGGTACGGGTCGCCCTTGGCAATAGCATCGTATACCTTCAGGACAGGGATGAAGTGAACCCGCCCGCCTGCCCGGATAAAGGCTCTCATATTCAACACAAAGGTTCGCGGACCTGCCGGCTTAATGTTGCCAGTAATAGCTGCCAGCGTGCTTATGGCCCGAAACGCCAGGTCACCGTGGAAGGTCCTCTGCATCCCCATGCCTCTGAAGGAGGCCACCGGTCTCCGCCGGGCATAATCCAGGGCCAGCCTCCTGATGGTGTCCGAGGGGACCCCCGTTATCTCCGAGACCTTTTCGGGGGGGTAGTCATGGGCCAGGTCGGCCAGCAACTGAAAGGCAGGCCGGCAGTCAACGCCGCCCACACTGTAAACACCGGTAAGAGCCGGCACGACCCCTAGGGCATCGTAGGCACGAGCCTGGCCTGTCGGGCTGTCCCACACCAGGTACTTCCCACTGGAGCCGCCGAGAAGGACATCCGCTTCCCTCAGGAAGAGGCCTGTCTGGCTGTTCACCAGGAACGAGCCCACGGTGTGCTCGGCAATAAACGAAAGATCCTGGAGCCCCTCGTCCAGGATAACGTGCATCAGACCCAGCGCCAGGGCAGTGTCGGTACCCGGTCTTATGGGTATATACTCGTCCCCCTTGGAGGCGGTGGGAGTGAAGCGAGGATCGATGACCACCACGCGGGCCCCCTTCTCCTTGGCATCCATCAGCTTGCGCATGCCGAAGGGCTGAGTCTCGGCCGGGTTATTCCCCCACAGGACACACATGGCCGGTTCCTCAAAGTCAGTCTGGTATGCCTCTCCCCAGAGGGTACCAAAGCTGGCCCTGTCCCCGCAGGGGCCGGCGGCATCACCGAAGCCTATGAGGCTGACGCCGGTAGCCTCAAGGCACCCGGCAAAACGGGAATAGGCCATGTCGAGGGCACCTATCCCGGCGGTCTCCCACATGAGGGAGCGCCAGCCGTGCCGCTCGCCGATTTCTTTCAGCCTGGTGGCTATGGTCTCCAGGGCTTCGTCCCAGGATATGCGCTGCCACTTTCCCTCTCCCCTCTCCCCCAGGCGCTTCAGGGGGTATTTGAGCCTGTCCGGGTGGTAGACCAGCTTTATGGTGGCCAGCGCCCTGGCGCAGAGGTGTCGATATTTGGGGTCGGGGAAATCGGCGGGCTCAATCTTGGTGAGCACACCATCCCGCACGTGGGCCAGCAGGCCACAAGCCATGCCGCATCCCATGGCGCAAACCGTGCGGACTGTCTTCTCTCGCTCTTCCATTGGTCTCACGCATCCTTTCAGCTTATCATCTACGACCTGATAGATACAGCACGATCGCCACCGTGCCTCAGCAGTGGCAGCCCGGCCATCATGCCCTGGCGGCCCCAGGCCTGTGACTTTGCCTCCGCCGATCTATCAGGGTTGGCCGTTTTCACTGCCTTCTCTTGGTCAGAAATCCGGCCCCACAGATATTACCGCGTCGGCGACAGTCTGAACAATACTGTGGCACAGATTGATCTTGTTGTCCGCAATATACTGCTGGACTCCGTTCTCCGTATCAAGTCTCAGAGCAAGAATATCCTGGCAATCGGTCCCGCCATACTTTTCCTCGACTGTTCGATAGACCTTCTGGCACTGCCCATATAGCTTTGCCGGCAAAAACCTCTTTTCGTCTCGAAAGATACCATCACTCTTCAACAGCCCCTGAAGAACAATCCGCAAGGTATCCTTGTAGCCGGACTTGCTAAGGTCCACTCCGGCTCTCGAACCGAGGCAAAGAACACCCCCAACTATGGCTCCGCAAAGTGTTCCATTGAAACCGATCCCACCACAGAACCCTCTGGAGGGATTTGAGATATGCTCTATTTGTATGCTTGACTGCCTCCCAATCTCAGAGATAGTAGACTGGCAGCAGTGAAATGACTTCTGCTCGAAATACTGAGTTATCTTTTCAATGCCAGCATAATCATGTTCCTCAATGAAAGAGACATCCTTCTCTTCAACCTGTTGGGCCAGTTTGGCTAAGATTTCTGAGCCCTCCTTTAATATTTTCATGCACTTTCTGGACTTGCCGGTTAGGATTGCTCGACGGAAATCGCTGGCCAGGTGCTTGCCCCCGTGGATTTTGCCACAATTTGGTGTACCCACTCGTTGTTCTAACCTACGGAAGTATTCAGAGCACAACAAATGAAATTGGGGGGAAGGCAACTCCGAGAATCTCCTCCCCAATACTATGATGGCACCGTTTACTGCCCCACACATGTCCCCCATAGTAGCCACCCCGGAGCCGAAACCGACAACTGAACGTAACAAAAGATCGTCATCGTCCGCTCCCAAAACCTGACCCAAGTTCAGCGTCACCGAATAGGAACAGCTAAGTGCCTTAGCGAAGTCGGAGACGACCTTTTTGCCGACTTTTTTGTCATATAACATAAGAGTTATCTCGCTTTCGTTGACGCAGCCAATGCTGCGCTGAACATCATAGCAAAGCAGGAATTCCCCCAGGCCTCAGGCCGTGTCGTTCAAGAATCCGTCCC
>JAUWXW010000004.1 GCA_030616195.1 Chloroflexota bacterium
CCCTGACAACATTTGGGCCATCACTGTTCTACGAACCGCTGATGGCTTGAAGGCTCCTGGCTATGGTTGCTGGCCTAATGATAAAGAGCCATATGGCACGGAAAAGGGTAATACTAAGTTGAATATGGCTATGGTTCGGTCAGAACGCAACGCCTTTGACCGCTTGCTACCAGGGGAAATGCCAGCCAATATTGAAGTAGATGATGCTCAGTACAGCAAAGAGACCGCTACTGTCGATAATATTGAAGCCATTGAAGCAAAGGCGAAGGTGGCCGAAGAGGAGATTGTTACCCCCGCCAGTGTGGACAAGCCATTACCCAAAATTGCTCCCAAACGCAAAACCGTTATCACTGATGGGCAAATCGAGGCCATCAAGAAGCTGACAGGGTGGGATGATGAGGAGATATATCTAAAGGCAGTGAATGAGTTTGGCTATGAAGTAAAGGATATCCATGATGTAGGCGAGTATGATGCTGGTCAATGGATACTCAGGTTGCAGAAGGAGAAGCGATGAAAAAGAAGCTAATAGAATTGATAAACCATTTTGAGCCTAGAGCTTGGTGGAGGGAGAAACTTGCTGACAAGATTAAAGATGTTGTCAAAGACCACATTGAGGGATATCCCAAGATGACGGATGGGCAATTATATGATGTCTGTGAGAAGTTTAGACCTGATATTGCGAACTTCGCTGAGCCGAAGGCAGTGGAGGAAGCTGTCCGCAACGCCCTCATAAAGTCGCTGGAATGAAGATAAATTAAAGGAGGATAATTCATGGAAACGGCAATAGTAAATGTAAAGCCCGACCTGGACATTAAAGTTCAAAGCTTCTATCAGGAGTCCCTTAAACTGCGGGAGTATGCCCTCGATAGGGTTGTAAGTTCCCTGGAGGAGACAAAGGATGCCACAAACGATCTCAGCATGATCGCCAAACTCAAGAAAGCCCTTGAGGAGAAGCGCAAGGAATATGTCGGCCCTCTACAGGATCATGTTAAGGAAATCAATGATGCCTTCAAGACGTTAATGCAGCCCATTGAGGAGGCCGATAGAATCACCAGGGACAAGATACTCGCCTACCAAAAGATACTTGCCGATCAGAAAGCAGAAGAGGAGCGCATCAATGCCATGCGCCTGGAAGCTGCCAGGGCTGAAATGGAACTGAAGGGGGAATTGACAGAGCCTGTTGAGCTGGTGGAGGTATCTGATGGCGCACCTAAAACGGTACGAACAGACTCGGGTATGATCGGTCAGCGCATGATAAAGAAATGGGAACTTGAGGATATAGCTCTTGTGCCGGAGGAATATAAGATGCTGGACTCGGCCAAGATCACCAAGATGGTCAAGGCTGGCATCCCATCCATCCCCGGTATCAGGATTTACGAAGAGCCCATTATAGCGGTGACTACTCGTTAAGGTGGGGCAAGAGTAATGTGTGAGATTATCTGTTTGGCAGAGCTTGTCGGTGGGTGTCTTGGCGGCATCTTGTTTACCTTGGGGGTGCTCGCGCTGATCGATCTCAGGTGGTCCAAGAGCAGGAAGGAAAAGAAGCCGTCTTCACACAGTCTGGACACTAATAGGCACTGGAATAAAGGATGATAGGTGCAGTTGTGCTCCGCGATGAGAAAAAAGAGATTATATTTGTAGGTGTCGAGCTGATGGCTCTAAAAGACGTGGCCTGGTATCTACATCTTTGCTATGAAACCGTGAGGAAATTGGCGAAGGCCGGAGAGATACCCGCGGTCAAGACAGGCGGTTTGTGGAGGGTCCGCCGGTCTGACCTTGAGGCCTGGATTGATGAGCAGAGGCGCGTTGCCAGAGGACTATAGGGCATGTGTCTATGCTGGCCGATCCTAACAACGATGCTCCTCCCGGCAAAGGAGAGAAAGTAAAGGAACAATGAAAAAGGTCTTGAGCTTTGGTGCTGGAGTTCAGACAACAGCTTTGGCCATTCTGATCGCTGAGGGAAAGGTCAAGGTTGATGAGGTAGTTTTCGCAGATACCGGTGGGGAGAAGCCTGAGACCTACTGGTATATGGAAGCCTATACGATACCATTGTTTAAGGAGATTGGAGTTCCATTTACAACTGTAAGGGGGGAGCCGAGAAATCTTGTTGAACACTGTGAGCATTATCGGATACTCCCGATGATTTATAAACGATGGTGCTCAGACCATGCAAAGATTAGACCAATCAATGCTCATATTGGCAAAGAGGCGATTTCTATTATCGGCTTTTCTAGCGATGAGATAAATAGAGCAGAAAGGGCTAGAAACAAAGCGAAAAAGAGCTTCCCCTTGATAGACATGGGCATATCTGCTTCTGATTGCCAGCGAATAATATCTAATTATGGATGGCCCCTGCCACTCAAGAGTAGTTGTTACTTCTGTCCCTTTCAGAGATGGCCTGAATGGAACTGGTTGAAGATACATCATCCTGAGTTGATAGACATATGCCTAGATATGGAGAGCAATTTTTACAAAAGGCGACCAGACCTACGGCAAACTCATGGGGTTTTTGGTGGTAAGCCATTATGGATGTGGGTAGAGGGAATACAGAGGGAGTGGGAGTTTCCTGGTGAATATTCCTGTTGGTCAGGAGATTGTGGACATTGAAAGGAGCAAACAATTTAATAACTGGTGCGGAGTATATCAGGCACTCCCGATGTTTTAGAACGGTGGGGGATGGCGGAATATGGCGACTGTAAGGCTGTGCATGGCTGAGGCAGTTCCCATAATTCCCTCGGGGTGCAAATCCCTAGCCCCCACCGGGCTTCTTGAAAGGAGGAGATTAATAATGGCACACAAATCAATAGATGATTTGAGAAAGGAACTCGGCTTACCAATAAAAGCTAGGGGAAGAACTAGCGAGGATCATGTGATGCTACACCTAGCTTTTAGAATGAAGAGAGATGATGCAAAGCGGCTACTTTTGAAATGTGAGGAATGGAATACATCTGAATCACTCTTCGCACGCCAAGCCATAGTAGAGAAATTGGATAGAGGCGAAAAGGATAGGTGATACCTAAAGCAGTTCGTGATGCGGTCTGGGCAAGAGCAGAGGGCAGATGCGAAAGCTGCAAAGGCAGAGGCGATTGGCGGGGGCTTGTCCCGCACCACAAAAAGCCCAAGGGTATGGGGGGAAGCAAGAAGATAGAGACTGAGGATGAGCTAGAACTACTCTGTGGTCGTTGCCACAATAGAGCGCATGGGATAAGGGAGGCTTAATGAACGAGCTAAATAAGAAGCTGGGAGAGTTTGCAGACTGGTATGATATTACATTCTTTCAGGGGATACTTTGGGGTACGCCTCCTGATAGTGATGTAGACGAGTGGTTGCCCGACTTCCTCAACGATATCACTGCCTGCCTCAAGTGGTTCAAGGCCCCCTTAGTTCGCAAGTTAGGGTATGAAGGATACTGCAAATTTATCAGGGAGTGGGCTGATGAGTTCACATTGCATAATGAAGAGCCAGCCCTAGCCTTTAGCAAAGCGGTTGAGCTTTTGATGGAGAAGAAATGAACAAAACTAAAATCGAATGGGTTAAGAATCCTGATGGTAGCCAGGGATATACATGGAACCCCATCACAGGCTGTCTCAATCGTACGCCAGAAGGCTTGTGTTTGGGCGGCATGTTCCCGTGCTACGCCTTTAGGCTGGCCAATGGGCGGTTGTTCAAGCGATATACTGCTAATAATAATTATGCTCCTGTCTATTCTGATGGGAAAGGCATAAGTACGGATATAGTTGATACGTTTGACCCCTTCTACCCCCGCTTCTGGCCTTCGAGGTTGGAGGAGCTACACAGTAGGAATAGGGGACTGGATAGAATTGGTATAGGTGAACCAAAGGGTATTTTTGTCTGCGACATGAGCGACCTCTTCGGTATTGGCATACCTGAAGACTGGACTAATGAGGTGCTAAATGCAATCGATATGAACGAGGAACATGATCGCTTCTACCTCCTCACCAAGCAACCTCAGAATTTAAGCAAGTTCAGCCCATTTCCGGAGAATTGCTGGGTGGGAGTGACTGCTACTCGTTCAAGTATGTTTGAAGTGGCTACGGCATATCTTGCGGGTATAGAAGCTAGTGTCAAGTATGTTTCAATAGAACCTCTGCTAAGTTGGAATATGGGGCCTAATTGTATGGCTGGCTACCTTGAGGAGCGTGGCATCAACTGGCTCATTCTGGGCTCACAGACAAAACCCTATCGGCCGCCTGAGATAGAGTTGGTGCGGGAGATAGTGAGCGCTGCGGATCTCGCCGGCACCCCTATATTCCTCAAGGATAATCTAAGTCGGATCGCAGGCGACCCAAGACAGAATTTCAATTTATATAACCACTTTGAACCTATGAACCCAGTATTAAGGCAGGAGATGCCAAAGTGAAAAAGGAAGGAGAAGAAGGAGGTATACCCATGACTATCGAAGGTGTGAAATTGGAGTTGATCGATGACAATCCGTACCAACCACGGCAAACCTACCACAAGCAGGACGTAGAGGATCTCGCAGCGTCAATTGATATCCACGGCCTGCTTCAAGTGCCCCCTGGCCGGCGCCATGACGGCAGAGTGCAGCTCGCATTCGGCCACTTGAGGAAGCGAGCATTCCTAAAGCTGGCCAAGAAATCCCCTAAAAAGTGGGCCACCATGCCGGTGGATATCCGGGAGCTCAATGACGAGCATATGGCCATGTTCGCCCTCGAGGAGAATTTGAGGCGCCGCGACATCACCCCCATCGAGGTCGCATGGGCGGTTGACAAATATCTGACCATCTTCACCGATAACACCGAGGAGAACCTGGCCCAGCAGCTCAACATGACCCAGGGCAACATCAGCAACATGAGGCGGGTGCTACGATTACCTGAGCAGGTCCTCGAGAAGATTGAGCAGGGGCGCATCAACTTCACCATGGGGCGCGAGCTCCTGGTCTTCCAGGGCGTTGTAGCCGGCAAAACCAGCAGGTGGAGCTCCAAAGAAGGGGGCATGATCGCTACTCCAAAGGACGGGAAATACCTGATGCTCGAGGCTATCCGAGGCATTAAAACTGAGGGGCAATGGTACGGCGAGCCCTGCACTGTAGCAGGTCTTCAGAAATGTATCCACAGCGTGGCTCGCCAGGAGCTATCAGCTCTCGAAAAGGAGCATTGCGGGTATGGCCGAGAGCCTATGTTTGATACCCGTGCTGCAGGCTGCCTCAAGTGCGAGCATATGATTCGCACCCACCCCACCAAGAACACAGCCGCCCACTGGTGCACCGATATCGATTGTTGGGATAAACGCCAGAAGGAGCGCAGGGATCTCGCGGCTGCCCAGGCCAGGGCAAAGATGAAGGAGAGCGTCCTGCAGAAAGTGGCCGCTGTCGAGGAAAAGCGCCAAGCCGTTGATCACCCGGGCTTGGTCAACGATGAACAGTTTGAGAAGATACATGCCAGCTACTCGGCCGATCGCATCAGCGAAGGCCAGCCTGTTCGCAAACCCTTCGAGTTCGAGGGAAAGCTCTATACGTCGGTTGGGAATGTGACAGAGCCAGGAATCGAGTCCAGAGAAGAGGCCTATCAGTTGCTCGCCAGGGAGGAATTTACCGGTGAGGTTCGCACCTACCTGGCGCCGGATGGCCAGGAATCTGAGGAGTACTACGAGTCCCTGCGGAGCGACCCCCTGGGGTTCTATCACGGCATGTTGGTGAAGCGTGGTAAGACAGATTATGTCCTTGTCGGCCCGCCCATTACCTTCGTGGCCAATCCAAAGGATATTTCTCAAGAAATATCCGAGGCGGAGCAACCCCTCGAGGCCGTTCTCACCGAAGAACAGCTCAATGCCTATGAGGAGGATCTTTACGAGGCGGAAGAACAGGCGGAAGCGGAGCGCGGCAGAATCGAGTCTGCAAAGGCACTTCCGGATAATCACCCGTGCCACGGCTGCCTGAATATTAAGCTTTGCGACCGAAGCAACTTCTATGCCATCGAGGACGGATTTGCCTGTGATCAGCGCGTGGACAAGGAAACCGCAGCCGAGCTAAAGGAAAAGGCGACGGTGAAGATCCCACCTGAGCTCCGCGCCCTGGTGGAAGAGAAAGCCGGTACCCGGGCCCAGGTCCTGGACCTTCACGAGCTCCGTCTCGGGGGATACCGGTGGGGTGACTTGAAGCAGGGGTACAATCTGCTTGACAATGTGCTGGACCGCATAGATAACCCCGACGGGTGCCTCGAGCAATGCACTCAGGGCTTCCACTACGCCTTTGACAGCGAACGAGGAGATGGCAGTGTGTCCTATGTCTGCACTAACTCCAAATGCCTGAGCAAAAAGAAGGCTGCCTTTACCCGGGCCCGCAACGCCCAAGGGCAGGAGAAGAAGAAGGCCGAATCCAAGGCCATAGACCAAGCTGTGGAGGCCTCCACTGGACTCGATAAGCCAAGGATGAAGCTGGTCATACTGGCTCAGATGTCTGGCTCTCATATCGCATATGGTTATGGTGCACAGGCAACGCCATACCAATGGTGGATTGAAAAGCTGGGCTTGAAAGTGGAGGATTATAAGAAGCTAGTGGAACCAATCTTTGAGGCTCTGGATAAACTGGCCGAGGAGGATATCGTTAAGCTCATCGTGGAGTTCATGCTCTTCGAGTTAAGATACATCGGCGAGGTTGAGGGGTACCAGATCAAGACCACTATGGCGCTCAACTGGATGGGGATCGCAGTCAATGTTTAGCCGAGGGGCCTGAAAAGAGGTGATATGACTTTTGGCGAATGGTATGAAGAGTTCCAGAAGGAACTGGCCAGGCAAAGCGGTACCGGTGTTATACCGAAGGGCATGGACAAGGAGTCGTACCGCGAAGATTATGATGAGGGCATGGCGCCTTCCGAGAGAGCATGGACAGAATTGGATGATTTAAGCCGATAATTGTAGGTGCGAAAATGGCGCTACTAGAAGATAGGACTTCTCAAAGGGAACCTGTTAGGTGTCCTTGGGGTAATAGTGGACTAAAAACCCTCACCATTAAGTTTTTTCGTCCACTATAGGCTTTTCCGTATCTATGGGGTGTGGACTAGATAAGAGAAGGACCGCTCGATTAGCCCATTGACGCTTTTTAACGCTCAGGCATCTCAAACTGATACACTACCATAAATTAAGACATCTTGACAAAGACAAAGACACCGGTTTATAATATTGGAAGGTAAAACTTAATATGGATCAAGCGGCGAAGACCCACAGGGGTATCGTCGCTTTTTTATATATTGGCACCTACCGAATGGAATATGAATATACAGACGGTTGAAATCAACAAGATAAAGCCAGCAGCCTATAACCCCCGACTGGACTTACAACCTGGTGATCCTGACTATGAGAAGCTAAAAAAGTCTATATTGGAGTTTGAGCTGGTAGAACCCCTAGTATGGAACAAGCGCACAGGCAATCTGGTAGGTGGCCACCAAAGGCTGAAGATTCTCAAGGAGCTGGGGGAAGTTTATGTCGAAGTGTCGGTTCTCGATATCAGCCTCACTAGGGAAAAGGCTCTTAACCTGGCCCTTAACCAGATACAGGGCGATTGGGATTTGCCGAAGCTGACGGACTTGCTTCAAGAGCTAGATACTGGGGAGTTCGACCTTGATATCACCGGCTTCGATGCAGTGGAGATTGAGGACTTGATGACCCAGTTTCATCCTGATGCTAGGAGCAAATACCTACTTTTGATATATGGCAGTGAAGAAGAAAGAGATATTTGGTTAGAGCGTTTAGGGCTTGAGAAATTACCAAGCGATAGACACTTGATTACACTTGAGGATATTAAGGGCTGAGTTGGTGGTGAGGAGATATGCCTGATGAACCGAATAAAGCGGCGGTGAACCGTGGGTCTGATGGCAAATTCCTTCCTGGGAATAACGCTAATCCCAAGGGCAGGCCAAGGAAGGAAGTCTCACTCACCTCGCTTCTCAAGAAGTATCTGGAGGAAGTGCCGGATGTCAAGATTAAAGGGGGCGGGTCTAACAAAAAGACATGGGCAGAGCTTATTGTCCAGGCATGGCTGTTTGGGGCTTACAAGGGCAATGCACGACTGCTGACGGAGCTGCTGGATCGTGTAGAGGGCAAGGCTCCGCAGCCGATTATAGGTGGCGATGGCGGCCCGGTAGAACTGAAAGTCATTTATGGAGACATTTCTCCGTGACATAATAAGCTATAGTGCGAAGCACTGATTAAGCGGATTTATCTTAATTTGGACAATGAGGAAAGGTGAGAGCTAGGGAGGGGCCGATGTATTGCATGGCGTGTGGCAGGAAGTTACAAGAACCCTTCGAGAACTGCCACGGCATACTCTACGAGACATCACGTCAGGGGGCTGTGCTTGCACGTGATGATGCTACTGGTAGATATATGCGTTCTGCACCTGTCAAGCCTCCGCCAGGACCAGATGTTGTAATCTTGAGGGGACGATGAAGTTATCACCAAACTCTTGCTGGGACTGTAGGTTCTTAATTCAGAATGAGAATGATTTACCTGATGGTGTAGCCGAGAGGTATCATCCTGAACTTCCCGTACCTTACTGCGTGATACACCAGAAGGTGATTGAAACACCTTCCATATCTCAATGCCAGTGTGGGATTATCAAGAGCGAGCTAGAGGAAGAATGACAACAGCAACGCAGTATGAAGTTCACCTACATTTGCCATATGAGAGCCAGCGTCTCATTATAGCTAGCTCTGCCAAGCGCAAAATCGTTCGTGCTGGCAGGCGTGGCGGTAAAACATGTCTGGCGGCTCAAGTCTCGGTTGAAGCACTCTTGAAAGGGCTCAGGCCCCTATATGCTGCCCCGACTTCAGATCAGTTAGATTCATTCTGGTTTGAGGTATGCCGCTCTCTTGCAGAGCCGATCCGAGCTGGTGTGTATAGGAAGAATGAGGTAGATCATGTTATTGAAAGGGCGGGCACAAAGACTCGCCTTCGCGGGAAGACCGCTTGGAATGCGGATATGCTCAGGGGTGACTACACCGACTTGCTTATTCTTGATGAGTGGCAACTGATGTCGGAGGATACGTGGGAACTGGTCGGTGCTCCGATGCTACTGGATAATAACGGCGATGCTTTATTCCTGTACACACCTCCGTCACTGCGTTCTCGTAGCGTAAGCAAAGCCCGCAACCCTCGACATGCGGCCAACATGTATTCGATGGCGCAAGAGGATACTACTGGCAGATGGGAGGCCTTTCACTTCACAAGCTTAGATAATCCCCATCTCGATCCGCAAGCCTTGGCCGATATTGCTGGTGACATGACGAGCCTATCATACCGCTTGGAGATTCTCGCAGAAGATGTTGAAGAGATTCTCGGCGCTATGTGGACTAGGGCACTAATTGCAGAGACGCGCACAACAAAGTATCCAACACTGGCTCGAGTTGTGGTCGGCGTTGATCCGCCCGGTGGAGCCACCGAGTGCGGGATCATTGTTGCTGGGCTTGGTGACAATGGGCATGCTTATGTTATCGACGATAAAAGCATTAAGGCATCGCCCGACTCTTGGGCTGAGGCAGTCCTGACCGCCTTCAACCGCAACACTGCCGACAGGGTCGTGGGCGAGGCAAACTTCGGTGGCGACATGGTAGAGAACACAATCATTCAGGCTGCTAAGGCTCGCGGGCAAACAGTTGCCTACAAGCCCGTCCATGCCAGCCGGGGCAAAGCGGTGAGGGCAGAGCCGGTGGCTGCAATGTACGAGCAAGGTCGCATTCATCATGTCGGGGAGTTCCCGTACCTGGAAGAGGAGATGTGTACTTGGCTGCCAGGGGTGAGCAGGGAATCACCTAACCGCCTGGATGCGCTGGTCTGGGCGATAACAGAGCTTATGCTTGAACCCGTTACCCACAAACCATTTATGATAGGAGTAGCTACATAATGGTATTTGATAATTTACGCAGTCGACTTGCTGTTGCCCTTTCTCCCAAGAAGGGAAATGGGAAGGCTATCAACATTGAGGGCTTAACGCCTTACCAGATTCTCGCAATGACCTCTGCCGGCATACCTATTTACGGCGACTTGACTGTGCGTAAGGCCACAAGGGAAGGATACAGAATATCCCCCTATGTCTACAGAGCTGTCCGGGTAATCATACAAGCTGGCTCGGCTATCCCCTGGATGATTCAGGATAAGGAAGGCGAGCCGATACTGAATCACCCTCTCGCCGATGTATTAAAGAACCCCAACCCAGAGTTCTCAGGTCAGGACTTAATAGAGTTCTTAATTGCACATCTTGAACTGGTAGGCAATGCGCTGTGGCAGCCGATCATAGTAAATGGCAAGGTGAAAGAGTTATGGCCTGTAATGCCAGACCTGGTGAAGCCTATCCCGTCAGATGTGCGTGGGGAATGGCTGAAGGGCTGGGAGGTAACAAGCGCCGATGGTCGCCAGCATATCGTGCCGCCTGAGCAGTTCATTCACTTCATGCAGATAGACCCGGGCAATCCATACTGGGGCATGGGACCGCTAATGGCGGCTGCCAGAACTGTTGATACTGACAATGAAGCCCAGGATACACAGAAAGTCTCGATGCAGAACCGCGGTACACCCGATGGCGTATTTACCCATGAAGCACCCTTAACAGCAGAGCAGTTCGAGGAAGCTCGTAGGCAGGTCAAGGAGACCTTCCTGGCAAAAGAGAAAAGGCGAGAACCCTGGGTGTTGGGCGCCGGTGCAAAGTGGAATCAGATGTCCTTAACTGCTGTCGAGATGGACTTCATCGCATCGAGGTTACAGAACAAGCGGGATATCGCTGGTGCCTTTGGTATCAGCCCTATCTTCCTTGGAGACCTTGAGCAGTCCTCATACAATAATATGGCGGAGGCCAAAAAGAGCTTGTATGAGGAAGTCGTCATACCCATGCTCGATGATGTGAAGTCTACCCTTAATCTGAAGTTAGCTCCCCTCTATGGCGACATTGTAATCTCGTATGACATATCTCGCATACCCGCCCTCCGAGAAGATTTCACTGCGAAGGTGGACCAGGCCGACAAATTGTGGAGGATGGGAGTCCCATTCAATCAGATAAACGAGAGACTGGAGATGGGCTTCAACGAGTTCACTGGCTGGGATCGGGGCTTCCTACCATTAAATCTGTTGCCAACAGGTGCTCCTGTTAAAGAGGTGACGGAAGCCCTTGAGACTAAGGCTCTTAACCTCGAGACCGAAGAGCAGAAGACAGCTCATTGGAAGCGGGTAGATCGCAGGCGCATCGGCTGGTGGGGAGTAGTTACCAAGAGGATGACTCCTCTCTATGATACTGAAGCAGAAGCCGTTGCGAAGGCTATTAAGGGCAAGAAGCCAGCCCAGCTAGTATCGGCTACCAGTAAAGCGATTGAGAGCCTAAGACCCGAGTGGGAGAAAGTGATGACTGCGGTACTCAGCGCTCTTATTGAGGACTTTGGCGGAGAGGTAGCAGAGGACTTAGGCGAAGAGCCTAAAGAAAGAAAGTGGACATTCGACCCGATGAGCCTGGCAATTCGGGCCTGGATCATCAAGAACGGTGTTGCGAGTGTCACTAGTATACTGGCCACTAACCTAGATGATGCGAAGCGAGTCATTCTAGCTGGCATGGATGAGAACCTGAGTACCTCGCAAATAAGCAGCAACTTGAGGCAGTTCTATACAGACCAATCGCCGTTCAAGGCAATGCGTGTGGCACGCACTGAAGTCTGCAAAGCCTCATCGTTTGGCAGCCTTGAGGCGGCTCGCCAGTCCGGGGTTGCCCAGACCAAGACCTGGCTAACCTCACGGGATGACAGAGTTCGTGATGAGCATGCAGCTATGGATGGGGAGACTGTCGGCCTTGATGAGGTATTCAGCAATGGGCTGGAGTTTCCCAGCGAGCCAATGTGCCGCTGTGTATTAACGTTTCAAACAGGGAGGTAAACATGGAGCGCAAAGTATTCAAGTTTGAAGTCAAGGAAGTTGATGAAGAGGCAGGTACTTTTGAAGGATACGCTGCTACCTTCACCAAGAAGCCAGACAGTTATGGTGACATTATCGAGCCCGGAGCCTTTGCCAAGACCCTCAAAGAGCAGGGTAAGCGGGTGAAGATTCTCTGGAACCATAGTGTCATGGAGCCGATCGGTAAGCCTACCGAGTTAACAGAGGATGACAAGGGCCTCCTGTTCAAGGGTAAATTAAGCCTCGGGGTTCAGCGGGCTCGTGAGACCCTCAGCCTGATGAAGGACGGTGTCATTACCGAGATGTCCTTCGGCTATGACACTATCAAAGACTCATGGCAAGAGGGCCTCCGGCACCTGCAAGAGGTCAGGCTCTGGGATGTCTCCCCTGTCACTTTCGCTGCCAATCCCGCTGCGGTGATTGTGAGCGTGAAGAAGGCCACGACCTTCACTGATTCGCCATTGACTGACCGCGACCGCGAATGGGATGCCAGTGCCGCGGAGCGCAGAGTTCGGGCCTGGTCTGGCGGCGAGGACGACATGAACTGGAGCAAGTATCGCCAGGCCTTCTTCTGGTATGACGAGGAAAGCCCGGAGCTGTTCGGCAGCTACAAGCTAGGATTTGCCGACATCATCAATAATCGCCTTACCGCCACCCCGCGAGGCATATTCGCTGTTGCCGCCGTCATAATGGGTGCGCGAGGCGGTGTTGATATACCGGAGGCCGAGATGGCAAAGGTCAAATCCCACGTCGAGAAATACTACACCAAAATGGCCAAGGAGTGGGATGACGAGACTATAATAGCTCCCTGGAACAAGTCCACAGAGGGTGTTCCGGTGGAAGATCCAGCACCTGATGAATCAAAGACTGGCCGAGTCCTGAGTGCTACTAGCGTCGCGAAAATCAAAGCAGCCCTTGACGCGCTCCAGGCACTTCTGGATGCAGCAGCGGCTGAGGAAGAGCCGGAGAAATCCACTCTACTCTCTGAAGCTGAGAAGGAAGCCGCATCATTGGAGGCAATCGTGAAGGCACTCAAGGCCGAGAACGAGGGCTTCGACACAAAGGAGGCCGAGGCTCGAATCGAGGCTATACTCGCCCAGCTGAAAAATTAAGATTGGAGGTAAATCACCATGGGTGAAGAGAACAAACTGGCAGACCTTTTGCAAGAGGCAGTAGCCGAGATGCACAAGAAGTGCGACCAGGCCATTGAGGAAACCAAGAAGCTTGGTGAGCCTCTGGCCGAGACCAAGGAGGCCATCGATAAGGCGCATGCCCGCATCGATGAGCTGGAGACCAAGCTCCAGCGCCAGACCGTTCCGGCGCCCGGCAGCCCCGAGCCTGAGTCTGAAGAGGCAAAGGCAAGCAAGGCTGCCTTCTATAAATACATACGGCACGGTGTGGTAGCCCTGGCTCCAGAGGAACGGAAAGCCTTGGTAGAGGATGCCACCGGGCAAATCCTTGTTTCCCCCGAGCTCGAGGCTGAGATCGAGCGCACCCTCCCCAAGATTACCGTTATTCGTCCCCTGGCGACAGTCAGGAACATCGGCAAAGACCGACTCAAGATTCGCAGCTTGAGCGAAGTAACTGTCGGCTGGGGCAAACTGGAGACAGGTACTGATCCCACTGAGTCCACTATGACCCCAGGCGCAGCCACTTACCAGTATGCGGAAGACCTTTATGGCCTTTCAAAAATTGGTGAGGACGAGCTGGCAGACAGCGACTTCAACCTTCAGGCACTCCTGGCCGATTCGTTCACCAGGGCTATTGCCGAGGCTGAGGACAAGGCGTTCATCGAGGGCGCCGGCCACGCTTCCCTAGAGCCTGAGGGCATCAGTGTCAACGCTACCCTCGTTGCCGCCACTATTACCGTGGCCTCATCCGGTGTGGCTCTCATAGAGGAGTACATGGAAATGGTGTACACCTGCCCTGCCCAGTATCGCAGGAACGGTGCCTTTATCGTGAACTCCGCTACTGAGCTAGTCTTGCGCCAGATGAGGGCTGTTGACGGTGCAGGCACCGAGTTTGGCGCCTTCCTGTGGCAGCCAAGCCTGGTAGAGGGCAGGCCCAACACCTTCCTGGGTTATCCCATGTATAACCAGGACGACCTGGCAGCCATTGCCGGGGCAGCCAATGTCATTGCCATCTTCGGCGATGTCAAGGCCGGTTACCGCATCATCGACCGTGAAGGTATCACCCTTCAGAGGCTCGTTGAGCTGTACTCCGAGGCAGGCCTGGTGGGATTCAAGGTGCATAAGAGGGTCGGTGGGGGCGTGATAAAGGCTGCGAATAAGCCCTTCGTCCTCCTGTCCGACAAGGCCTAAGGATAGGCAAAGCAGCCTGGTAACAGGCGAAGCGAATAAGGAAAATAAATCCGGGGGCGCGTGGCTGGGAGTATTACCGTCCCGCCCCCTGAAAGGAAAGAGAAATGGGTGCAAATTACAGAGGTTACAACCCCGTAACGGGGGACGACGTCTGGACTATCGCCGGTGAGATGCAAGTGGCATCAGGCGGTGCATTGAACGTGGAGAGTGGAGGTGAGATCGAGATAAAGAGTCTCGGTTCCTTCCTCGCAGAGGCTGGAGCCATCATTGACATTGGTCAGGGTGGGGAAGTCGCTGTTGCAGGCCACGGTATCCATCTGGATTACGTGTGGACATACGCTACCTCGGGGGCTTTCAAGGCCGTAGTGTCTGAGCTGAGTTATGAGCCAGTTCAAGGCGGGTACGGGACACCGATCGCTGTAGTCGGTAAGGTGAGCCTGGGAGAGGGTGCTGAGTTTACAGGGAGTCAGGGTGCAATGTATGGTGTCCAGGGCCAGCTGAACTTCATGGACGGAGCTACCGTGAACGACGCTACCTCAATCTTCGCAGCTCTACGGGGTGTAATAACCTCAGAGGGCACTCCAGTCTTCACAACTGCGAGCGTCATCGCTGGCCTGTATATCGACAACCTGTGTGCAGTTGATATAACAGGCGGCCAGTTCGGTTCAGCTCTGGCGGCATTGACCAATCACGGTAGTGCCATTGACCATGCCATCTTTATCTACGGTGAGAGGGTTGGTGCCGAGATCACTAACCTGTTCTCCATTCAGGGAGACACGGACTTCATCACCGCAACCGCCCATGCTGCTGGCGCTGAGGCCAAGATAAAGATGCTGTGGGGCTCGACCGTCTACTACATCAACATCAACCAGGCGTAGGCATAAGGCTTTGGGGGCTGGGCCTTAATCAGCCCCCAAAAAAAGAAGGAGGATACCGTGAGCGAAAGGACAGCAAAGGAGGCAAGGGCAGCTGAGAAGCTGAAGGGCTGGAAGATAGATATCAGGAGTTATACTGCTGATATACCGATCTTTGATGCTGCAAATAAACCTCTGATAAGAGAGGGGAAGCCTGCTGTAGAGCAGGTGCCCGTTGATGTCCAGGACAATCTGGCCAAGATGCTCTTCCATACAGGGCTCCAACAGGGACCCGAGGAGATGTTCAAAGCCAAAGACCTGGCTGATAAGATCAGGGCAGCTAAGGATTTCGTTCTGCTCGATCGGGAGGAGATGGACAGGATTAAGAAATCCTATGCTCTCCTTAAAGGCTTGCCTGAGCATTACATCGAGTTCCTACGAAGGGTAAGGGACGCTGAGGAGGTATCACTAAAGGAAGATAGCCCCGCCTAGTGCGGGAGATCCTCCTTCGGGGTGAATGGGGGAGCATAAAAACTCCCCCGACCACCCTTGGAAGGAGATATGAAAAGAAAGGGGGGATCATGCGCGTAAGAGTAATGAGGACCTTTTCTACTCCCGAGAGGTTCTATCGGGCCGGGGATGTGGTTGAGGTCAACACCGAGCAGGCAGATCCCTGGCTCAAGGCAGGGATGATGATGGAGGATAAGAGCCTCGATGGAGCTAGTGAGACGAAGGCTGAGCCACTGCCCCCGAAAAAGGTTAAGCGGAAGCGGAAGTCCAGGGCTAAAGCAACGAAATAAGCCAGGAAGGCGAGGATGACTGTAAGGCAGATACTCCCGAGGTATTATGAGGAGTAGAAGGAGATATGGTTCTTAGAACGAGTAGAGTCGGCGGAGAACTAGAGCCTTGATGGGGCTGGCGAGACAAAGAGCAAATCCAAAAGAAAGGTTAGGAGGTAGACAATGAGCAACATAGCAACTTATCTAGAGGACATCCTATTAAACCTCGTGATGAGGAACACCGCATATCCTGGCGGTGCGCCAGCAGCGGTCTACTGTGGGCTGATTGATGATGTGAGTGACGGTACTGAATTGGAAGCAGGGACGCTTGACAACGAGATCACAGCTTACACCGGCAACCGCAAGGCGATAACCTTTGGCGCTCCTGCTGATGTGGGTGGCAAGGCAACCATTAAGAACTCAGCAGCGTTGGAGTTCTTGGTAATGCCAGCCGTGACGGTGAAGTACGCTATCGTCTGCGATGCCGCCACTGTGGGCAATATCCTTTACTGGTGTCCACTGGCTGTGGAGAAGGCCTGCAATGCGGGCGACACTTTCAAGATAGCGATTGATGGACTGGTGCTGGACCTGGCATAGAGGAAGTGAGGCGGTTCAGGACGGCTGAGTTGTAACTATTGACGTTTATCTGAAAGTGGTGTGGATACCATAGAAGCTGTAAAAGGAATGCGATGTCGCTAGATAACTATAAGGGATTTAATCTCTGGAGGGATCTCTGGTTCACTTCCTACTTCCATTATCTGAGGAGGTTTAGGTAATGAAGCAAGTAATCATTGGCGGTTATAATGGCCCCCTTTCTGCGACTGCGACTGAGTATAACTCCCTTACTTGCGGCTGGGATTGGACTGCTAATGTTCTTGAGATAAAGCAGGTTGTCTCTACGCCTGGCACGCTATCAAACCTTCTTATTGAGTTGTCGGCAGCGCCAGGCGTAGGCGCTAGCTACACCATTACCCTGATGAAAAATGACATAGCAACAGGCTTGGCTGTTACCATCAGTGGCACGGATACAACTGGCTTGGATACAGATAGCGTAGCGGTTGTAGCTGGCGACATCATCTACCTTAGAAGCACTTATTCTGGTGCTCCAGCAACACCTACTGCCAGATGGTCAGTGTTATTTGAAGGCACAAATACCAAGGAAAGCCTTATACTCGGCACTAATTATGCTTCGAGTTTTGGAACCAGATATGCTCCTATAATGCACGGATTTGACCAGTGCAGTGCTAGTGAAGACGATGTATATCAAATCATACCAACTCCAGGGAAGATTAAGAACCTGTATGTGGCACTCGCTTATGACCCAGGCACTGCACCTGACGCTTACCGCTTTACATTACGAAAAAATGGAGGGAGTACAGCTCTTACCGTTACCATAACCGCCGATGACACAACTGGAAATAATACCGTAGATGAGATAGTGGTTGCAGCAGGCGATTATGTTGACCTAATGATAGAGCGACTAAACACCCCTTCTGCCATGGGCCCTGCTTGGGTTGGCTTTACCTTTGTGGCGGATACCGATGGCGAGTCTCTCTTACTGGGACAAAGTAATGATTATCCTGCAACAGATGCATCTGAATACAACCATTTAATATCAACCCGTTGGGACGTAGACTGGGGTGCCACTGAAGCCAACTTCTATCAGGGCGGGCAGCCAATGACCTTGAAAAAGCTCTATGTCATGCTGTCAGGCAGCCCAGGTGCTGGTAGGAGCTACCTAATCGGGGCTAGGGTTAATGGCACTACTAGGATTGCAGTAACAATTGCCGATGCTGCCACGACTGGTAACAACGTAGCAGATACTTGGGATGTTGCCAACTTTGATGACCTGAATATGATTTCTATCCCGTCTGAGCCTCCTGAGCCTCCTGCACTGAGAAAGGTTTTTTGGGGGCTGGTAGGTTATATTGCACCAGCTGCTCCACCAGTTGAAGGCACAGCAGCAGGCTCAGGGGTAGGGCTGGCAAGTTCCTCAGCCAAACTGGATGTATTCGCTTTGGCACTCGGCAATGGAATAGGGTTATCCTTGGCCTCTCCATATCTCATAATCCCAGCTACGGCAAGCGGGCAAGGTATTGGACTGGCGCAGGCAGTTGGCTGTCTTGTCTGGGTAGGCACAGCTTCAGGTAGCGGAATCGGCACGGCTGAAGGCACGCCCTCTGTCATAGTGATAGCCAATGCTTTGGGGTCAGGTATAGGTTTAGGCTCTGCCATTGGTGAAGTTATTGTCATCATAGTCTACGGTACAGGTTCAGGTTCGGGGATTGGAACAGCCACGGCTCAAGGCATTCTTGACGTATTGGCAAGTGCATCTGGTAGCGGGATCGGAGAAGCAACGGCACAAGCCATCTTGAACATATTAGCCGAAGCTGATGGGAGCGGGGTTGGATTGGGCTCTACAGAAGCCCTTGTCAGAGTGCTGGCTGCTGCTGCTGCTAGTGGGGAAGGACTAGGCGAAGCAGAAGCCTTGCTGGAAGTGATAGCTGAGGCCGCTGGGGGAGGTATTGGAGAGGGATTAGCCGAAGCCATCCTGACGATCCTGGCACAGGCGCAAGCATCTGGCATAGGTATCGGCACGGCCTCTGGTCAGGTTGTTGGCGTCGTTATTGTTATCGAGGGAGTTGGCGCGGGTTCAGGCGTAGGCATCGCATCGGTTGAAGCACTTCTCAATGTTTTGGCCGAAGCTCTGGGTCACGGCATAGGCGATGGGGCAACTCCTAGAGCAGTCCGAATTATTCCCCGGATAAGAGGAAGAAAACCCCCTTATACCCTGGGCAGGGTGAAACCTATTCCACATAATCTAGGGGAAGGCTTGGAGGAATATACTCTTGGCGGGAGGGTGAAATGACTGATTGCGTTCACCATTGGGACTGTGAACAAGACGGACATAGCGTTTGCCGAAAGTGTGGCGAAGAGAGGCATTTCTTCCCCTCTTTTGACGGATGGCTTGATAGTATCAGGCGAACTCAAGGATATGCTGCCATGCGGACAATCTTAAACACAATGACTGCAAACGCAGCAAAATGCGGTTAGGGAGGGTATTGAAATGTCTTTAGGTGATCTTGCACTTGTGACCCTGGTCCAGGCTAAGAACTACCTGAAGGTCGATGCAGCGGCCAGCCTCCATGTCGATGCTGAGTATGTCGGCGTGGGGAATGATGTTCTCGTGGAGTTTACCCTTGATAATACTCCCGTAGAAGGTAGCTTGAAGCTGTATGTTGCTGGCGTTCTACAGATTGAGACTACTGACTTCTCCATCAGCGGGGCTACAATTACCTTTGTGGGAACTCCAGCATCCCCCGATCCGATAACTGCAACCTATGATTATGCAGCCGGCGCCAATACCTTCGAGAGCTATGATGATGACCTGCTCGAGAGGCTCATCGAGGCGGCCACCAAGAAAGCTGAGGATTACACCGGCAGAGCTTTTATCCAGCGCGAGATAACTGAGACACGCATTGGCGATGGCTCCCAGGTCCTGAAGCTCTACAGACAGCCAGTGGTTGATGTGGCCAGTGTAACCGTTGGCGGTAATGCCATTGATTGGAGCGAGAGGCTTTCAATCGGGCGGTTGTATCATTCCATCGCATGGACAGAATATGCGGAAATTGTCGCCACATACACCGCTGGTTATGGCGTGAACAGAGTGGCCACACAGGCTCTGATTCCTGATGCCGTTAATGCTGTTCTCTCAATACTTGCCAACCTCTACGAGAATAGGACTGACCAACTGAGGAGTGCAGACATGGCTGATATTCCCAGCCAGGCTAAGGAACTACTCAATCCTTTAAGGACAAACACGCTATGACGTTGGCAGATACGCTTACAGACCGGGTCCATATTCAGGTAAGGACCGCCACACGGACTGCTCTGGGCGAAACGGTGGTCTGGAAGCCTGTGGAGACTAGATATGCCAGGGTGATCCCTCTGGATGCCAAAGCGCGAGCAGTTTATCAGCAGCTCCAGAGCGAAGTATCTCACGAGGTGACATTCAGGGGCTCTGTGAGCTTGAGCCTGGGCAATAACCGCATCCTCTGGGGAGCAAAGACTCTGGAGCCGGTGGAGCCTGTTCAAGAGATAAACGGTACGACTGTGGTGGTGGTGAAGGAAGTCTAACATGCCGGAAAGCAAGATAACGCTGAGGTTCTACACCGAGGAGGTAACCAGGGCCATTGATGACGCTGCGAGCAAGAGGATGCTTGAGGCAGTCAATGAGGTCCGCAATACCGCGTTGGAGACTCTCAGCGGCAATAGGTCAGGTAGGACCTACAAAGTGCCTGGTACAGGACGTACCTATACCGCATCCAGTCCTGGAGAACCACCGGCACAAGTGACGGGTCGGCTGAGGCAATCTATCAAGACCGCAGTTGGAGGTGAGGGTAAAGAGGTTGTCGGCATAGTTGGGACAGACCTTGACTACGGCAAGTATGTTGAGTTTGGCACTCGCAAAATGGCTGCTAGGCCGTGGCTGCGCGCCTCCTTCGAGAAGGCGATACCGAGGATAAAACAGATATTAGGTGAAAGATGGTTACCGTAGACACGCAGAAATCACTACTCACATATATCTATGACCTGCTGACGGCTGATGATGACCTGAAATCAGCCATGGGCGATACTGTGCGGCTTTATCTTACCTGGGCTGAGGCAGATGCTGCATTCCCCTATCTTGTCCATAGGATAGATATTAGAAGAGAGCCAGGAACTCACGTCATTCAGAAGGCGACTTATTATCTCGATATTTGGAGTGACAGTCCCAACGCTGATGAAGCAGTGACAATTAGAAAGAGGCTCGTTGAGCTCCTTGATGAGTTGATTTTCAGCACGACTGAAGTGACCAGAGTCCACATAGAGTTCATGTCCGATGGGTTTGTGACGGAGATTGAACAAGGCATCTGGCACTATGCAACTATGTGGGAGCTGATATTTCGAAGGGATGCTGAGGCAGATGCTATAGAGGGGAGGTAGCCATGAAAGAGAAGGCAAAGCCAGAAGAAAAGACAGAGGAGGTGAAGATTGAGGAAGCGGTAGCGGAAGAGATCATTGCACCGGATCAGCCGGAGGTAGTGATGAGTCCTGAGGAGATTGAATCTCGCTATCAGGCACATCTGGAAAAGATAAAGGGAGGTAAATAGCTATGGGAAATGAAGTAGCTAATGTTTTGGTAGGCTTAGCAACCCTATCAATCCGACAGCCAAACGATGCACTTGCTCAGTGGGTAAGCGACCTCAAGTATGCTGGTAGCCACTCAGTGAAGCTGTCTAAGGGAGGCTCGGGGAACGCTGGGAGCACTCACCTGCAACTCACTCCGCCTGCGGGCATAACGGTCGATCTGTTCGCGACTAATGCCGCAGCCGGCGGTGCTGAGAAGTACAGCTTCTGGCATAAGTGTCAGAACGGAGTGACCGGTAACTATGCTCAGTTCGAGTTCAGGTTCGAAGATCCCGACTCTGAAGCTTGGCTTGAGTACACGGTCGTGGCTCAGCAGAACAAAGCGGGTGATGGGCAGTGGGCGGAGCTAGACCTGTCTACTGATACTCCTGAGGGCGGTTATGGTGGCGTGGGTGAGCTCGGCGAGTCGTTCTTTGAGTGGGGCACACTGCTAGCCATCGGAGGTCTCGCAGCCGCCATCGAATCAGCGAAGGAAGCGGTTTCCGATTGCGGAGACTGGATAATGACCCGGGTCCGCATAGAGATGTGGGAACCGGAGCCAGCACGGTACATGCACATCGACTCTGTCACGATAGACGGTGTGGCCTACGAGATAGAGCCAGGGGCTGCAACAGCGCCGGGGCTTTCACTCAGTAGCCCTTACGTTGATGTCGGGTACACAGATGATGGTGTGGTGTTCAATTACACTGTTGACCTTACTGACATTAGGGTTGAGGAAGAGAGCGTTCCTGTCGGAAGGAAGATCGCGGCAGAGACCCTGGAGATCGTGTGCAACATGGCTGAGAGTTCGCTCGACAACATAGATAAGGCGATAGCCGGTAGTGTGTTGAGCGGCAACATCCTCACCATCGGAGCCGGTGTCCTGAAGGAGATGTCCATCAAGCTAACAGGGATAACTCCAGCAGGAGGGGTTCGCTCGTATGAGTTCCCTCGGGTGACTGCAACGGGGTCGGTGGGGATGACTTTCAAGAGGAACGAGAAGACCATAGTCCCCCTGACCTTCCAGGCTTTGAAGCCCAGCAGTGGGCCGGTGGGCACCTTTGTAGACAACGCCTAAAACTGAAGAGAAGGAGGAGAGGACAAGATGGGTGTCGAGATTGAAGTCAGACCCTTGACTGTTGAGGATGTCTTTGCTGTCGCTCGCATGATGAGTAAAATAACCAAAGGTGCGAGAGCAGAGCTCGCTTTGGCACTTACGGACAAGAAGAAAGCCAATC
>JAUWXW010000107.1 GCA_030616195.1 Chloroflexota bacterium
CAACAGGTAGAGGAGATAGTCGATCGTGCTCTGGCTGAGGACTCAGCCTGGGACGACGTCACGACTCAGGCCATTATCCCCTACGAGTTGACAGGGAAAGCCTCTATAGTGGCTAAGGCTAATGGGGTATTGGCAGGGATAGAAGTAGCTCGTACGGTCTTTCATCGGGTTGACTCTTCGCTTCAATTTGACATAACCAGTGCCGAAGGAAAAGAGGTGCAGCCAGGCGATGTGATAGCTAAGCTTGAGGGAAGGGTAACCAGCATTCTCGCTGGGGAGCGGGTGGCACTTAACTTCTTGCAGCGGCTTAGCGGCATTGCCACGGAGACCCGTCGTTACGTGGAGGCGATCAAGGGTCTTGACGCCTGCGTCGTGGATACGCGGAAGACCACTCCAGGGATGAGGCTTTTGGAAAAGCATGCTGTCAGGGTGGGTGGGGGCCATAACCACCGTTTCCACCTCGGTGATGGCGTTCTCATTAAGGATAATCACCTCGCCTCGCTGCGCTCTCAGGGAATGAGCCTGAAGGACATTGTTGCCACGGCGAGACAAAAAGCCCCTTCGGCTCTAAAGGTGGAGGTGGAGGTAGGCTCTAGCGACGAAGCCCTGGAAGCTGTCGAGGCTGGCGCAGACATAGTCATGTTGGATAACATGAGCCCCGAAGAAATGCGGTATGCAGTGGAGCTGGTCAAAGGTCGGGCCTTGCTGGAGGCCTCTGGAGGCATTACTCTGGACAACGTGCGTCAGGTGGCTGAGGCGGGGGTTGACTTCATCTCCGTCGGTGCTCTTACTCACTCTGCAAGGGCGCTTGACATCAGCCTGGAGATGTGAGGTCGACCCTTTTGGAATTCAAGTCTGGACAAGAACTTAATACCTGTGAACCTGGCTCGGTGGTGCAACCCAAGATCAGCGATTGAAATCCTCCAGGCATATGGTAGGTCTCCATAGGTCTCCGGAGGCGACCCTGGCGGCCGACTCGCCTCTGGCGAGGGCTCTGTCCCCTACCGAGTGGGGCGGGTGATCGAAGATCAGCCTCTGGCGGGCGGAGCACCCGCCTATGATAACGGCGGCAATCGCCGATTTGGGGGTGCCAGTCCATGTGCCTCGAGCAAGGTGAGGTTGGACAGGATAGTTGCGGTAGGCCCGTCGGCTATTATCCTTCCTTCGTCAAGAAGGATAGTGCGCTGGCAGAGACGCCTTACTATGTCCAGGTCATGAGTGGAGATAATCTTTGTCATCGGCAGCTGCATTAGCAGCTCAGTAAGAGCCCACTTGCTTCTGGGATCGAGATTGCTGGTCGGTTCATCAAACACCAGGGCTTCTGGTTCCATGGAGAGGACGGTAGCAATGGCAATGCGCTTCTTCTCACCCATACTGAGATGATGGGGAGAACGTGGCTCATAGCCAGACATTCCCACCCAGTTCAGAGCACGACTCACCCGCTGCTGTACCTCCTCTTCAGAGAGACCCATGTTTATGGGTCCGAAGGCAACATCATCAAACACAGTCGGTGAAAAGAGTTGGTCGTTGGGATCCTCGAAAACTAGGCCTATCTTCTTTCTGATAATCTTGAGATTCTTACCTGTAGCAGGCATCCCAAAAGCTTGCACCGAACCATTGCTATGGAGGATGCCATTAAAGTGGAGCAGCAAGGTCGATTTACCTGCCCCGTTGGGTCCGACTAGCCCCACTGTCTCACCTGAGCTTATCACCAGGCTTATGTCCCGCAGTGCCTGGTGTCCATCAGGATAATTGAAGGAAAGGCGATCAATTCTTAGGGTCTCTGTCATTGCTTTCTCTCTCTGGGTATATCCAAAGACATATCCTTCACGTAGTTTACCAGAATAGGGTCACAAGGCTGATGGAGACAAGCAGCAGCAGAGTAGCGATACCAAAATAGGCATCCCTGTGGCTGAAAATCAGAGAGTTGGTTTCCCTGATCTGTCCATCATAGCCACGCGAAACCATGGCTGCATAAACTCTCTCACCCCTTTCATAACTGCGCAGAAAGAGGATGCCAATCATGTTGCCGATTGTCCTTATCTGTGAGACCCGTTTGCCGCCAAAGTTGCGACTATCTCTAGCGCGGCGCATTCGCATTGCTTCGTCAACCAGAACAAAGATATAACGGTAGGCAAAGGAAAGGATCATTACCATTACTTTGGGCATTCTCAACTGCTGTAACCCCTTCAGGAGATTGGAGAACTTTGTCGTCGACGATAACAGGATCAGGCTCAGCATGGAGAGAGACGCCTTGACAAACACATTCCAGAAGACTAGCAGACCCTCCTGCGTAATGGAGACCTGCCAATGCCAGATTTGGAGGCTGGCTACGGCCTCTCCCGATCTGAAGAGGTTAAAGATGCCAACCAACAGGACGAAGGGTATGATGACCAGAGCCCTTTTCAGCACGTAGAGGAGCGGCAACTTAGAGAGTAGAACTAAACCGGCGACCAGTGCAAAATAGCAGGCAAAGGCTTGCCACTCAGTGGCCGGCGTGAGAACCACTGCGAAGATAAAGGCTATGGTGGTGATGAGCTTGGTGCGTGGATCGAGTTTGTGTATCAAGCTATCCAGATTGCTGTACCGGTCAAGGAAGTCGTGCTCCATACGATTATCCCTAGTCAGTCTGTGAAGGAGGATTGATCTTTTTCACCAAGCCTCTGCTTCAATTGTTCTTTGCCCTTCCTCTCAGCAGTCGGGCTGCGCAGTAGGTCAGCCCAAAGATTGCCACGGTGCCGATTATCCCAGCCAGGATCGTTGCTGCGGCTTCATTTTCCACACTGGGGAAAAGGTAATCGGCAATAAGCTCATAAGGTGGCTCTGCGGCTTCTTCGATGAACCCCTTATCTTCACCTACTTTCTCCAGGCCGTCAGGAGAGTCGGAGGCAAGGGGCGACAGAAGTGCCACTAGCAAGGAAACAATTAGAGCAATGTGCCACCACTTCAGCTTCACGTCCACTCCTTTATATCTTCTGCAGCTGTAGCAAGTCCTTTCTTGTTGCCAGCACCAAGCTGAGCACTGTCGTGGTGATTAGCCCTTCACCGATGCCGATAAGGGCATGCCAGCCTGTCATTGCTGGAAGGGCGAGTGAAAGGGGCGAGGTACCTGAAAGCCCCAGTTCGACGGCACAGGCAGCGGAAGCAACGAACACTGCACCCCAAGCACCGACGAAGCTGCCAACCAGTTTCCCTTTTCTGTCTCCTCCGCCGAGATAGGCAATGCCTTGATACAAGTAATATCCGACAAAGCTAGCAATGACGCCCATATTAAGTACGTTGGCCCCCAGTGCCAGAAGACCCCCATCCTGGAAAACCAAGCATTGTACCGTGAGGACACAGGTCATTATCAGCACCGCAGCCCAGGGTCCCAGGAGAATAGCTGCCAGAGTTGCTCCAACAAGGTGACCCGAGGTGCCTCCAAATACAGGGAAGTTCAGCATTTGGGCGGCGAAGATGAAAGCAGCCGTTACGCCGAATAAGGGAATCTGCTTTTCATCTAGCTTTTTGTTTGCTTTCCTGACGGCGTAGCTCACCATGCCTATGGAGACGGCAGCAGTTGTTGCTACTGTGGCGATGTTCAGGAAACCGTCTGGAATATGCATTCTTCTCTCTTGGAGTGCGGCGAGTGGTGGCAAGTGCGCTTCGGGGCGGCGATAAGCAACGACAGCACCTTTGGCATCATTCTAGTTATCACCTCGCTGCTTCGATGGTTATTGCAAGCTCTTGCTCGCGGGACTGCCACTAATTGCAACTGGTTGCATTATATCCCTGAAAGAAAGAGCTGTCAACTTTTGTGGCGCAGGCAGTTTGATAGCCACCTCAGGGGACAGCGAAGGGTTTCTGGGTTCTTGGGTCGGTCGACAGAGTCGCTCGGTAGAGTCGGTCAACAGAGTCGCCTCTGGCGACCCGAGGCTAGCTCAGAATTGACAAGTAGGATTGTTCAAAGGGCCTCATCCGCTGAGCAGTGCAACTGCTGCTATGCTGGCTCAATTGGATGGCTAAATATCGCTGTGCTATACTGAGGTAGCAAAACAACGGCTTTGAGGAGGGGCGATGATTGACGAGTTGAAGGTGTTTACTGGTAATGCTCATCCCGCTTTGGCCCAGGGCATATGTGACTACCTACACATACCTCTGGGCAGAGCCGAGGTCACTGAATTCAGTAATGGGAATATCTTCGTGCGCCTCCTGGAGCATGTAAGGGAGAGGGATGTCTTCGTCGTCCAGCCGACTTGTGCTCCGGTAAACAAAAGCTTGATGGAGCTTTTCATCATGCTGGACACCGTAAAGCGTGCCTCGGCGGGGAGAGTCACCGCAGTGATCCCCTATTATGGCTATGGACGCACCGATAAGAAGGACCAGCCCCGAGTACCCATAACAGCCAGGCTCATTGCCGATCTTCTCACCGCGGCTGGGGCAAATCGTGTGCTTTCTGTAGACCTGCATGCTGGCCAGATCCAGGGTTTTTTCCACATCCCGGTGGATGAGCTAACCGCTTTCTACCTTTTGAGTCGCTATTTTAGGGAAAAGGCCATTGATGACCTGGTGGTAGTGGCTACTGATATCGGGATCTCAAAGCAAGCAAGAGATCTGGCAGAGAAGTTGAACGCCCCTCTGGCCATTATTGAGAAGAGGCGGGTGGGCAACGTGGATAGGGCGGAAACACTAAACGTCATCGGCGACGTGGAGGGGAAACGTGCCCTTACCATAGATGACGAGATTGACACCGCTGACTCCCTTGTCGGCGCAGTGACCGCTGTTTTGGAGCGAGGGGCAAAAGAAGTGTACTCCTGCTGCACTCATCCCGTTTTCTCTGCCCCCGCCATGGAAAGGATAGCTTCCTTGCCGGTGAAGGAGGTGGTGGTAACTGATACCATTCCTATTGCACAGGACAAGAAGCTAGATAAGATCACCGTTCTTTCTATGGCGCCTCTTCTGGGAGAGGCCATCCACCGCATTCACACTGGCCTGTCTATGGGAGCAATGTTTGAATCTGAGTAACAGGAAAGATGTTTAAGTGGCTGGGCAATCTGGTCGATTCCAATGAGAGAGAGCTAAGGCGGCTGGATCCTCTGGTAGCCAGGATAAATGCGCTGGAGCCTGAATTCGAAGGACTTAGCGATGCTGAGCTGCGAGCCAAGACTGACCAGTTCAAGGATCGCTATCGAGATGGCGCCGAGGTCGATGAACTCCTACCCGAAGCCTTCGCCGCCGTGCGTGAGGCGGCCAAGCGTACTCTTAGTCAGCGCCACTTCGATGTTCAACTGATGGGGGGGATAGTCCTTCACCAGGGCAAAATAGCCGAGATGAAGACCGGTGAAGGCAAGACCCTGGTGGCAACCCTCCCCCTGTATCTCAACTCTATCACCGGGCAGGGGTGCCATCTGGTCACGGTTAACGACTATCTGTCAAAGCGTGATCCCCACTGGATGGGGCCCATTTACTATGCTCTGGGAGTAAGCGTAGGCAGTATCCAGCATGAGGCTTCCTATGTCTACGACCCGGCCTACGAGTCTGAAGACCCCAGGTGGCCTGCCATGCGCCCCGTGTCTCGCCGCCAAGCCTACGAGGCTGACATAACCTACGGTACTAACAATGAGTTTGGCTTTGACTACCTGCGCGACAATATGGTGGTTGACCTCCGTCAGTGCGGACAGCGCCCGTTGAACTACGCCATCGTGGATGAGGTGGACAATATTCTTATTGATGAAGCCCGTACTCCTCTTATCATCAGTGGCCCCGCTGAAGAAGCAGGGAAGATGTATTACACCTTCGCCAGGCTTGCCCCTCGGCTGGTCGCTGAGGAAGACTACTTTATAGACGCCAAGGACAGAGCTGCTAACCTCACTGATGCCGGTGTTGATAAGATGGAGAAGATGCTCAGAAAAGAGGGCTTGCTCAAGTCGCCCGACCTCTATGATCCAAGTAACTATGCCCTTACCCGCTACCTGGATACCGCTCTCAAAGCCCAGGTTCTCTACAAGAAGGACAGGGACTACGTAGTAAAGGATGGTCAGGTTGTCATTGTCGACGAGTTCACCGGCCGGCTGATGTTCGGTCGGAGATACTCTGAGGGCCTGCACCAGGCAATCGAAGCCAAAGAGAGGGTAAGCATCCAGCGAGAGAGCATCACTCTGGCAACTGTCACCTTCCAGAACTATTTCCGCCTTTACCAGAAACTGGCCGGGATGACGGGGACAGCGGTTACCGAGGCTGAGGAACTCCACAAGATATATAACCTCGAGGTGGT
>JAUWXW010000016.1 GCA_030616195.1 Chloroflexota bacterium
CTGTAGAAGAATGTATGAAGGCTCCTATAATTGCCTGGCCTTTGGGACTCTTTGATTGCTGTGGAGTAAACGATGGGGCATCAGCAGCAGTTATGTGTCGTACTGAGGATGCCAAGTTCTTCAGACCAAAGGGTGACTATATCACCGTCAAAGGGGTGGTGAATTGCTGCGGCCCGGGTTGGGGCAAGGAGAGAACTGACTACAGCTTCACCACCTGGGATGAAACAGCGGCGGCTGCCAGACAGGTCTACGAAATGGCAGGAATCAAGAACCCCAGGAAGGAACTGAGCCTGGCCGAGGTTCATGACTGCTTCTCCATCGCTGAATTGATAGCAGTGGAATCCCTGGGTATCTGTGAGAAAGGGCAGGCCAAAGAAGACATCGAGTCCGGTGCCTGGGAGCAGGGAGGAGAGATACCAGTTAATATAAGCGGCGGATTGAAGTCCTTTGGACACCCGGCTGGTGCTAGCGGAGGCCGGGAGGTATATGAATTCTACAAGCAGTTCCAGGGCAAAGCTGAGGATCCATCGCGCCAGCTAAAGGATCTCAAGCTTGGTCTAGCTCATAATCAGGGTGGTCACCCCGGTAACTTCGTATGTGGACTTACTCTTGTCGGTGAACCCCCCTGATCATGAAGTAGTCTTGTCTATTCTCCCACCCGGTTCACCCAGGCTTAACCGGTATGTGGAGCGAGCTAACAGGACACATACCAAGAGTTCTACGGGGTGACTGACAGTCCCTTCGATATTGCCGAATTGGCGGAGCAGCTACCGGAATGGGAGCGAACATACAACGCTATAAGACCACATCAGTCCTTGCGCTACTTGACTCCACCTAAGTTCCTGGAACGATGGAAGGAAGATTAAGGTGAGGAGTTGGGGCGTCACTAATGTACCGGACGAGAACATGGCGTTGACAGGCCGTAGGCAGAGTCGTAGTATTGGTGCCAGGGTATGGCTTAAGTCGAATCGCTGGAGCGCGCATGCTTGTGCGAACCAGGAGGCAAGGGGCCTGGCAACTGCTGTGGCCGGAGAATACAAGATGAAGAACCAAGATAAACCACGGCGCAAACTGACAACAGAATTGGAAGCGTTCCCAGTGTTGCGCCAACGAACTCGTGAGTTGGAATCGCCAGAAAGAGACCGCAAACGGGCGGAGGAGGCGCTGCGACGGGAGAGGGATAAGGCACAAATGTACCTTGATGTCGCAGGTGTTGCGATCGTGGTTATCGATGCTGATGAAAAAGCCTCTCTCGTAAATAGAAGGGGCTGCGAGGTTTTGGGGTACAGTCAAGAAGAGCTTATCGGCAGAAACTGGTTCGATGTTTGCGTACCAGCGTCAATCAGGGAGGATATGCGCAGGCTTTTCCGGAAGTTGATCTCGGCAGAAGTGGAGCCGACGGACTACTATGAAAGCCAGGTTCTGACCAGGCAGGGTGACGAGAAGGTTATGGGATGGTACGGTACTCGGGTGACAGACGAAGCAGGCAATTGCACTGGCATGCTTGCTTCAGGGGAGGACGTCACCGAGCGCAAGCGGGCCGAAAAGAATATTCTCCAGCGTAATCGCGTGCTGCTTGCCTTATATAACGTGTTGACGTCGATGACTCAAACCATGGAAGTCAACGAGGTACTGCGAGAGATCGTCACTCAGGCTGGGGTAGCGCTTAGCTCGGCTTACACTTGCATAATGATGATGCAGGAAGACGGCAAGCTGGAAGTATGTGGCGAAGACTGTCGGAATATGCCAGCCCTACCTATCAGTGCACATCTGTACGAAGTTGCTGGCAGTATCATCGCCAGTGGTGAACCTTTAGTCGTAGGCGACACCGAGACTGCGCAAGACACTCCTCCAGCCCTTGTAAATGCAGGGATCAAGTCCTATGTTGGCATGCCCATAAAGACTAAGGATAGCACCGTTGGGGCGATGTTGGTTCACAGTGTGCGCCGGAACGCCTTTGCCGACAGCATTAGGCTTGTTGCTGTCTTCGCTAACCAGGCAGCTATTGCCATCGAGAACGCACAGCTGTATCAGGTTCTCACAGCAGAGCGGTTACAGGTGGAAAAGCTGCTGAGTGAAGTGCTCACCGCCCAGGAGGATGAAAGGAGAAGGGTGTCGCTTGATCTCCACGATACCATCACCCAATCGATGTACGGTGTCTTGGCTTATGTTGGTGCAGCTGATGCGCTTCTTTCCAAATCAAGGCAGGGCGAGGCTCGGGCCGACCTCGCCCATGCCAAGGAGGCGCTGGAACAGACGCTGGTAGACCTGCGCAGACTGGCTACCGATCTTCATCCACCAGCACTGGAAAGGATGGGACTTGCCGAAGCTTTGCGTCAGCATGTCGGCAAGTTCTCTCGTAGTAATAAGACCACCGCCTGCTCGTTTAATGTCCAAGGGACGTCACGAAGACTGGTGCCTGCTGTGGAGATAGCTGCTTACCGTATTGTCCAGGAGGCCCTCAACAACGCACGGAGGCATGCTGCTGCCACCGAGCTAGCTGTCCAGCTTCAATTTCTTCCAGAGGGTATTGAGCTCGAGGTCTCAGATAACGGCAAAGGGTTTGATTTCTCTAAAGGAATAGCGAGCAAGACAATAGACGGACACCTGGGACTAGCTGGGATGATGGAGAGAGCGGAGTTGCTAGGAGGAAGTCTGAAGGTACAGACGAGCCCCGGCACTGGCACCAGGCTAGTGATATCAATTCCTAGGATGTCCCCGGCGGGCAAATCCTCAGGAGATGGAGGCCAGCATGCTACAGCACGACGAAGCGCCGGAGGAACAATCGGGGCAGAAAAAGATCCGAGTCCTTTTGGTTGATGATCACAAGATCGTGCGCCAGGGACTGCGGCGCCTCCTCGAGGTGGACGAAGGAATAGAGGTAGTGGGAGAGGCAAACACTGGCGAGGAAGCGCTCATCCAGGCACGCGCCACCTCTCCCAATATTGTCCTTATGGACATCAGGGTACCTGGAATGGACGGCATCGAGGCCACCCAGCAACTGAAAGAGGCCTACCCTGATGTCGAAGTTATCATGCTAACCTCGTACGCCGAGGAGTACATGTCTGAAGCCATCAAAGCTGGGGCGTCAGGCTATCTACTGAAAAGTGTCAGCTATGAAGAATTGTCTCAGGCTATCCGAGCGGTCCATTCAGGTGAGTCTGTAATTGATCGTTCTCTTGGCCGAGACCTGTTCCGCCGCTTTGCGGATTTGACCCAAGCCAGTGGTGGGACTGCCCTTTCGGAGCGCGAACTGGAAGTTCTCCGCCTCCTTGCCGCTGGTAAGAGTAGCCATGAGATAGCTGCCGAGCTTTTCATAGGCGAGACTACTCTGAAGAGAGAGTTGCGCCACATTTTCAACAAGCTGGGGGTTGACAACCGTCTCCAGGCAGTAGCCGAAGCCTGCAAAAGAAAGCTAATCTAAGCTATCTCCAGAGCAGGATGTCTCTTCTTGCTTCCTTCCTGCCACGGCTACATTACGCGGGCGACAAGCTCTCATAACCCTCCTCCTTAGAGTTATTTTCTCTGCATCCAAGGAGAATGCCCATGTTCTCCCACGTCATGGCCAGTAGAAGCTGTGAACGTTGTGTTTTCCGCTCCGGCTTGTGCTTATTCGGTCCCGCAAAAACTGGCCCACATTTTCATTCTGGTGGCCTTTTTGGAGCTTATGCTGTTCGCAGTGACTTTGGGATAATCGACACTGTCGCTTGTAGCAGGGGGAGCGATTCTATGCGGGCAGGCGTACTATCGATTTGACCCCGGGACAGAGCAAATAGGGACCAAGGCGTATATTGGAGAAAAGGAGAACTACCATGAAGTACAAGGCCATAATTTATGAGAAGGAAGGCCCCATCGCCAGGGTTATCATGAATAAGCCGGAGAAGCTGAATGCGTTCGTCTTTTTTGGGGGTGAGGATGCTGATGAAATCTGGGCTGCTTTTGACGAAGCGGCAGAAGATGACGACGTGAAGGTGGTGATTTGGAAAGGAAAAGGTCGTGCCTTCAGTGTTGGTCATGACCTGAGCAAAGTAGGATTTGTCTACGGCTTTGGGACAGGGCAAGCTGGTGAGAAGCGACCCAGTCAGAGGATAAGGCTAAAGTTAGATCGATACTGTACAGAGAATACTAAGAAGATATTCACACACCCGAAGATAACCATTGCTCAGACGCATGGCTATTGCATTGCCGGAGGATTGTGGAACGCCATGCTTTGCGATCTGATAACAGCTTCTGATGATGCCGTGTTTGGTGTCACTGAACAGAGGATGGGCTTCGGCGGGTCTGGCGTTCAGGTGGCGCTTTTGATCGCCACCGTAGGTTTGAAGAGGGCACTTGACCTGCTACTTACGGGAAAGATGATAGGAGCTAAGGAGGCCCAGGAGATAGGGTTAGTAAACTATGTATTCCCCCCAGACAAGCTGGAGGAGGAAACAGAGAAGCTGGCGCAGGCAATGGCCCTTTATCCTAAAGATGGTATTGCCCTTGGCAAGGCAACGCGGCATCTCGTCTATGACGCCTTGGGCCTGACCAGCAGCTTCGACCTAGCCTATGTCTCGCACACCATGTTCACCAACTTGACCTTTGACCCAGGTGAATACAACTTCTTTAAGGTAAGGCGAGACAAGGATACAAAAACAGCCTGGGAAGGCAGAGATAAGCGCTACACCGATCTTGGTCTAGAGACCTAGATAACCCCCTTGTCTGTTCGGGGATATGTAGGGGGCAGCAGGATTTGGCTGCCCCCCATCGTGCAGACACCAGATACTATTGCCATGTCCCAGTGATCATAGTTGATGGAAGCCCAGGATTGCGCCCGGGATTGAAAGCTGGCTTGCTAGAACTACACTGTTGGGCGTGGTTGGGAGCCGAAATAGTACGCTCCTTCGGCGCAGAAGAGAGGTGTAGTGCCGAGACCTTCTAAAGGAGGAGACGCTTGGCTGAGCTAAAGTACCTTTTCCAACCGTTGAAGATAGGCACTATGGAAGTGAAGAACAGGCTGGTGTTTCCACCGATGGGGCCTGGTTTTCCCGCCGATGACGAGGGGTGTGTTACTCCTCAGTTGACGGAATACTTTGTGGAAAGGGCGCGGGGGGGAGCGGGGATGCTGACGCTGGGCGATTCGGCAGTGCATCCCTCAGGTAGGGCTGGTGCAGCAACAATAGCACTATGGGATGACAAGTTTGTCCCTGCGCTAGGCACCATGATAAGAGCGGTCCATAACCATGGTGCCAAGTTTGGGATAGAGTTAATGCATGGCGGCGTCCAAAGCCATCTTGAGCAGACGATGGGACCCTCAGGAGTTCCTGCCCTGGCCATGATAGACGCTCCCGCCAGGGAAATGAGTGTGGAGGAGATAGAGGAATGCGTGGGAGCCTTCGGAAAAGCTGCCGAGCGCAGCGTAGAGGCAGGGTTTGATTTCATAGAGGTCCATGCAGCGCATGGTTACCTGATAAACGAGTTCCTTACTCCCTACTTCAACAGAAGAAATGATGAATACGGGGGCAGCTTTGACAAACGGATAAGGTTCTTGCTTGACGTTGTCCGTGAAATAAGGAACAAGGTTGGTGATGAAACCCCGATTGGCGTACGGATTAACGGAGACGACTTTCTTGAGGAAGAAGGATGGACACTGGCTGACACATGCAGGTTAGCCCCTATCCTTGAGGAACAAGGAGTCAATTACTTGAGTGTCTCAGCCGGTGTGTACGGTGCCCTTCGTATCATAACCGCGTCCATGTATGAGGAGCAGGGGGCCTTCGTTTACCTTGCTGAGGAGGTCAAGAAGCATATTTCCATTCCGGTTATAGCAGTAGGAAGGATTAAGAGTCCGATCATGGCTGATAAGATAATAATGGAGGGGAAGGCGGACCTGGTGGCCATGGGCAGAGCTCAGATAGCAGACCCTGAATTAGCAGGAAAGGCAGAAAGGGGAGAAACGACGGAGATAAGGCCATGTATAGCCGAGTGCCGGGGGTGTATAGAGACGGCCTACAGACAGGAACAGGCGGGAGGGCCGTATACCGGAATAACTTGCGCTGTAAATGCAAGAGTAGGTAGAGAGTACCTTATTAAAGATACAAGGGATGACAAGAAGTCCACTGCCAGGAAAGTCTTGGTGGCTGGAGCGGGATGTGCCGGGTTGGAATGCGCCAGGGTGGCAGCCTTTGCTGGACACAAGGTCATAGTGTGTGAAGGCAGGGGAAGAATAGGGGGGCAACTAAGATGGGCTGCCATGATGCCAAAGAGGCAAGAAATAGGAGACATACTCCCCTGGTATGAGAGGCAACTCAATAAACTGGGTGTCGAAGTCCGCTTGAATACGACTGTTGATGAGGCTCTACTGGAGCAAATCAACCCCGAAATACTTGTACTAGCAACGGGAGCCCTGCCAGAAGTGCCACTGGGGCATATCAAGGGTTTAGAAAACGTGAAGGATTTGGAATTGCTAATGGTGGATGAGCTTCTAGAGGAAGAGAAACTGACGGGGGACAGTGTCCTGGTTATAGGAGGGGATCAGATCGGTTTGCAAGTCGCAGACTACCTCTCAGAACAGGGTGAGAGGGTCTATGTAACCGAGCAAGGGGACTACTTTGCTGAGAAAATGGCTACTAACGACAGATTCTATCTAAGGCAAAGGATACGGCAGAAGAGCGTGAAACTGTATAGGAACGTCCGGGAGATTGAGATCTTGCCTGTTGATGAAGTTTGGGTTGTGACCGACAAGGGTAGGGAGAAACTGCCGCAGATTGATACGATCGTGTTTGCTAGTGCCAGCCGGCCAAATATATTCCTTGCTGAGGTGGCAGAGAGGAAAGGCATTGAAACACACATAATAGGCGATGCGAGCGGTGTTGCTGGTGAGGAGCAAGGCATGGTTCTTGCGTCAATCGCGGGTGGATATGAAGCTGGACGTCGAATCTAGCTGGAGATGACAAATGGAATTTGCTCTTTCGGGAGAGGAAGAGGCCTTTCGCCAGGAGGTTCGAGACTTCCTCGACAAGGAAGCGACTCCTGAGCTTATAAGGGAGGCCGAATCTGGTCTGGGATGGGGTCCTTGCATCTGGGAACTCGTCCGCAAACTGGGCAGGAAGCGTTGGTTAGGTCTTTCCTGGCCGAAGGAGTATGGGGGCATGGGGCTTTCGCCGATCTACCGCTTCATACTCCTTGAGGAGCTGGATTATGGTAGAGTGTTGCCTGAAGGAACCTTGGTGGGAGCAACTATGGCTGGCCCCACAATCATGCTCCACGGAACGGAGGAACAGAAAAGGGAGTATCTTCCCAGAATCGCCAGGGGTGAAATCGAATTTGCTCTGGGCTATACCGAACCGCAGGCCGGTTCCGATGTTGCCAGCTTGGAACTTCGGGCGGAGGAAGCTGAAGACTGCTACGTCCTGAGCGGACAGAAGCTTTTCAACACTAGGACTCACTATTCCCAATATCACTGGCTGGGGGTTCGAACCGACACCCATGCGCCCAAGCACAGGGGTATCTCCCTTTTTATTGTGGATCTGAAGAGCCCGGGGATAACTATTAGCCCTTTATGGACCCTGGGCGGGGTGAGAACGAACGAGGTTTTCTACGATAACGTTGTGGTTCCGAAGAAGAATTTGGTGGGAGAGAAGAATCGTGGATTCTACTATATGCTCACCGCCCTTGAGTTCGAGCGTGTCATTTCTGTGGGAGCGATAAGGAGAGTTTTTGAAGAGGTATTGAAGTATGTCAAGGATAGGCCTGCCTTAAAGCATAATGTGCTCGTCCGGCAGAAGATAGCTGAGATAGGAACAGAAATTGAGGCGGCAAGGTTGTTCATCTATCGATTGGCTTGGCTGCAAACCAGGCGTATCGTCACCAGCTACGAAGCTGCTGCTTTGAAGGTTTTTGTCAGTGAGCTGCATCAGAGGCTGGCAAGTTCAGCCATGGACATCCTCGGACTTCACGGGCAGCTTCAAACGAACTCCAAGTGCGTGCCTCTTGATGGGAAGATAGAACGCTTGTGCCGGGAAAGCCTGTATTATACCTTTGCCGGAGGGAGTTCGGAGATACTGAGGAGCACTATCGCTACCAGAGGTCTCGGGCTTCCCAGATAAGTTCTGAGGCTTTGTGTCTCTCTAAGGTTAAAGAAATCGGGCGGCCAATGATGACAAAAAGCTAATAACCTGCATTCATAGGAGGCAAAAGATGAAAGCGATTGATATTCACCTGCATTTGGGCACGCCGGAGTATAACAAAGCCATGGGCCGCTATTTTTCCGAGGAGATGCGGGAATATTACCGGGCAACGGAATTTGATGCCAGTACAGAGAAGTTAGTTGACGAATACCGGAGATTGGGTATTAAAGCCACCCCGGTGGGTTGGGATACCGAAACAGTAACTGGGAGCCCGCCCTTTAGCCATGATTCTCTTGCTGAGCTGGTAAGAGATTATCCTGACGTTTTCATTGGTGCCTGGGCTTGTGTTGACCCGTGGAAAGGTGAGGCGGCCCTCAGGGAACTGGAGAGGGCAATCAAAGAGCTGGGGCTGATAGGGGCCAAGTTCCAGCAAGGAGCCCAGAATTTTGCTGCTAATGATAGGAGATTTTACCCCCTGTGGGAAAAGTGCGTGGAGATGAACATCCCGGTTCAAATCCACAGTGGTACTACCGGCGTGGGTGCTGGCAGTCCCGGTGGGCTTGGCATCCACTTGAAGTACTATCACCCAATGATAATAGATGATCTAGCCGCGGACTTCCCTAAACTGACCATAATTGCCCTGCACCCATCATGGCCCTGGCAAAGTGACATGATAGCAGTTCTGGTGCACAAAGCAAATGTCTATAATGACCTGTCTGGTTGGAGACCAAAGTACTTCGACCCAGAGTTAGTAAGGAATATTGACCGGCTTCAGGATAAATTCATGTTTGGCACCGAGAACCCGATCGTTTTCCGCCCTGAGAAATGGCTCGATGATTTTGAGAAGTTAGGGTTTAAGCCTGAGGTGATTGAAAAGGTCCTTTACAAGAATGCCGAGCGGGTTTTGAATCTGAAGATGGATTGAGCTTGAGGCTCCTGGTTGCTTCCAGAGCCCGGCGATTAGCCCTTGGAGTGAGGGCACGCAACTATGACCGGCCCAGTCATGGCGCTCTGCGGAACGGAGAAACAGATGAAGGAGGACAAGCGATGGAATACAAACATATCATCTTTGAAAAGAAGAACGGGGTAGGTAAGATCACCTTAAATCGCCCCGAGGTGTTCAATGCCTTGCACCCAGACACACACATGGAAATACGGGCGGCACTCAAGGATATTGAGGAAGATGAAGCGATACGGGTGGCGATAATCACTGGTGCTGGCGGAGCGTTCTCTGCCGGTGCAGACCTGGGCTATATTAAGACCATCCTTGACAGCCCCCAGAAGATAGCCGCCTACGGCCAGATTTTTCATGACACAAATGCTATGATCGAAAGCATGGCCAAGCCAGTGATAGCCGTGATTAATGGCCTCTGTTTCGCTGGAGCAATTGAACTGATGGAGGCATGTGACATAGCCATCGCTGACGAGGCTGCTCGGATAGGAGACCAGCATGCTGTCTATGGGCTCATGCCCGGTGGGGGTGGTACACAGAGGCTCCCTCGGCTGATACCAAGGAGAAAGGCGAAGGAGCTTCTGCTTACTGGCGACTGGATAACGTGTAAAGAAGCTGAGACACTCGGGCTCATAAACAAAGCTGTCCCGGCTGACAAGCTCGAGGAAGCGGTGAATGAAATGACGCAGAAGCTGTTGCAACGAAGCCCAATGGCATCGAAATTCATCAAGTACGCCGTGAATCGGGGGCTTGAAGTCGATTTGTACTCAGGTGTGGAAATAGAAAAGGGAGCTGCGTCAGCCCACGTTAACACCGAAGACTTCAAGGAAGGGATAGCGGCTTTCAACGAAAAGAGGAAGCCCGTCTTTCCGGGAAGATGACTTTGCCCAAATGGGGTGGTGTACTAAGTATGAGCTAGCGTCTCTTTACTCTATTACAGGTAGCCACTCATTGACAACTCTTATCGCGGTTTGTGAAGCCCTTCACCACTGAGACAGTTCAGCTGAGATCACCGCATCGGTTGCCGGCACCGCCATCGCCAAAGCAACTGTGGCGGCATCTGGTAGAAGAAAATAATCCCTAGAGCTGCCGGGCAACAGCATGACCCTCGTGGATCGCATGGTAAATGCGGCGTGGTTCCACACAATCGCCAACGCTGTATACTTCCAGTCCCCGCTTCTGCAATGCGTTGGCCAGGCTGTCATTAGGCGTGAACTTCGGCGCCACAACTACGATATCGGCTGGAAAGGTACTCTCCTTCCCCTCTTTGTCGACGGCTACAACACCTGCATGGCTAATTTCCTCGACACTCATGCCGTAGACCACCTCAAGGCCCTTCACAGCCATCACCTCCCACATGGCCAGCATATCTGCGGCAGAGACTACGGTGCTTATTGCTGTCATCATCTCCATCATGTCCGCGCTGAGAAGTATAGTCACCTTTTTGCCCTGCTCGGCGAGATACAGAGCTGCGTCAATGCAGCCATGCTCCCACTCTGAAGCTACTACGACAACCTTCTCACCCTTTACCTTGCCCTGGTAGGCCTCCACTGCGTCGATGACAAACGCCTTGTCCATCCCCTTCAGGCTGGGCTTTTGTATATGAGCGCCTGTGGCTAGGATAACGGCGTCGAAGCCGTTGTCCTCAACGGTTTTGGCAGTGGCTTCCTCCTGCTTGACCGTTACCCCCAGCTTGTCGAGTTGAGTGGTGAAGTAGGTTATTAGCTGTCGCCGTTCCTTCTTATATTCAGGTGCAGAATCTTCGATAAGATTCCCTCCCAATTTCCTTTTTTCATAAAGGGTCACTTGGTGACCCTTTATGGCCGCTACCCTGGCCACTTCGAGTCCGCCTGGTCCGCCACCTACCACAGCCACTTTCCTGGCCTTAGCTACCGGCTCTAGTGACTGCTGGTAAGCCACGGCCAGTTCAGCATTTACAGTGCAGGTTACCGGCTCGTTTTTCATGATTGCGTCGAAGCACCCCTCGGTACATCTTATGCAGGGGCGGATTTCGTTTACCCTTCCTTGCCTTGCCTTCTGCGGGAAATAAGGATCAGCGAGTAACGGCCTGCAGACACAAATGATGTCTGCTTTCCCGAAGGCCAGGATCTCCTCTGCCAAATTCGGGCTGCTGATGCTGCCAACAGCCATCACTGGGATGCTGACTGCCTTTTTAACCATCGCCGCCAGATCAACATTGCAGCCCTGAGGGAAGTATACCGGCTGAATTGTGTGGTGCACCGTGAGGAAGCCGCCCGCCGACGCGTGGATAACGTCCACCCCGTTGCGCTCCAACTGGCGGGCAAACTCGATAGACTCCTCTATGGTCACCCCGCCAGGAATGAAGTCGGTTACACTTATTTTTACACAAATGGGGAAATCCTTACCCAACCGGCGTCGGACATTTTCGTAAACCTCCATGGGAAACCTCATCCGGTTCTCAAAGCTCCCACCATAGGGATCGGTGCGTTTGTTGCGGACTGGTGAGAGAAACTGGCCCAACAGGTGCTCATGGGCAGCGTGAATCTCGACAGTGTCAAAGCCAGCCTCTTGAGCCCTGACGGCAGCCAGACCGAAGGCATCTACCAACTCTTCGATCTCCTCAATGCTTGGTTCTTGAGGAATCTGCTCCCCCATGGTTGTTGTATAGGGAACGGCCGACGGTGCCACTATCGGCGGCCCCACCGCTCTGCCTCCTCCTAGGTGGCCTAACTGGATGCCAGCCCGGGCACCATTCTCTTTGATGGCCTGGGCCAGTTTTGCTAAGTCTGGGATGCGGTCGTCTCTCGATATTGAAAACTCTCGTTCAAGGCCTTTGGCTCCCTTTTCATCCACATATGAAGTCTCTACCATGACTAACCCCACCCCACCCCTTGCCTGCTCTGCGTAAAAGTCCAACAACAGGGGCGTTGCCGTGCCGTCTGTAGCAGCGTAATTCGTAGCGCCTGCTGAGCGCGCCAGTCGATTTTTGACCTCCATAGAGCCAATCTTGATGGGCTTGAACAGATTATCAAACATCAATTTGCCTCTCCTTGCCATAACTTCTCAGGGAAGAATGACGCTTTTTACCGCTTCTCCTTTTTCCAGTGCCTCGACAGCCTTATTTATCTCCTCCAGCTTGAAGGTCCCAGTGATTAGCTTATCCAAGGGAATCTTCCCATCCGTGTAGAGGCTAACGTATCGGGGCATGTCTACTATCGGTCTCATGAAACCGGCTGGGACACCGACGATGCTTTTGCCAAGGAGAAAGCCGAAACCATCGAACGGGACAGTGAGCCCAAAGGGAACCGCTCCTACTATTACTACTGTTCCTGAACTCTTAATCATATTAAATGCCTGACTGATTAGATCCGGTTTGCCAACACATTCAAAGGCAAAATCAACTGGACCGATATCCAGTACTGTGCGTTCTACCGGGTTCTCTTTTGAAGCATTGATAGTAAGGGTAGCTCCTAGCTCCTTGGCTACGGCTAACTTGTTGTCCAATACATCCACAGCCACAATCTTACTCGCACCAATAAGCTTGGCTCCCATTATGGCACTTAGCCCCACAGAGCCACAGCCAAGAACGGCCACACTAGCTCCTGGCTCCACCCTAATCCTTGGGTTGCTAATCACTGAACCAAGTCCAGTACCGAGTCCACAGCCAAGGCCAGCTATTCTTTCCAAGGGGACATCTTCCTGCACCTTTGCCACCCCAGTCTCTGGCACGACAACATACTCGGCGAAAGAGGACTGACAGAAAACATGATGTATGCTCTCACCATCCTTGCTCAAACGAGAGGTACCATCAAGCAGTGTGCCCGTCATCATTGGCTGAGCAGCGTTCTCACACCAATAAGGTTGACCTGTAGCACAGCTAACACATTTCCCGCAGGAGACGATAACACCCATCAAAACGTGATCCCCGGGTTTGACCCTGGTTACTCCTTCACCCACTGCGTCCACTATCCCTGCTCCTTCATGACCGAGTACTGCCGGCAAGGGCATAGGAAACTCGCCCCTCATTATGTGGAGGTCAGTATGGCAAAACCCACAGACTATGATCCTAACTCGAACCTCTCCCGCTTTTGGCTCAGCCAAATCTATTTCCTCCACTTTCAGCGGAGCATTAACCTCATATAGCACAGCCGCTTTAGTCTTCATTGCTTTTTCCTTTGGCTTCAGTATTATGTTTCTCGTTGCACCGCGGCAAGCACCTCTAGTGAATCGGCCTCAGCTCTATTTTCTCC
>JAUWXW010000071.1 GCA_030616195.1 Chloroflexota bacterium
TGCCAAGGAATTCAATGAAATTGAACCCGCCAAACGTAGCCGCATACTGGTCCTGTTTTCCTCCTCTTATCCCCACCTCCTCCCTCTCGATATGATGGGCGAGTTCAGCGATTTCGTAGTCAGTGAGAGACAAGTTAAGCCAGTGTCTAAAGGCGCCGACAACAGCCACCACCAGGGCAGAGGAGGTTCCTAATCCTGAACCAGGCGGGGCATCGCTGTGCAGGAAAAGGTCAAAGCCATTTTTGACTTCCAGCACTTTGATAGCTGCCTTCACTAAATCCAGCTTGCCGTCATATCTAAGTTCCCCGTTGACATGGTACTTGACAGCGATGTCATAGTCCAGAGACTTGACATTAATGGAGTCATCCTGACTCTCCCTAAGGGTACAATAGGCGTATTTATCAATAGTGGTGCTCAGTGTAGCCCCACCTTTTTCCTCCAGGTACGGAGGAACATCAGTGCCGCCACCGCCAAAGCTGATCCTCAAGGGTGCTTTGCTTCTAACAATCATAAGCTCTGCCCCATATTAGTGTTTCCTCGTCTTCTCCTGTTGTGACTGAGCATCTTTCACTATCCACTCTGCTGCCTCACGTAGAGTACCGGCAACATAATCGGCCCGTTTGCCCTGTCCCACGACACCACCCTGATTTGGACCTGTGGTCACCAAAACGGTCTTACATCCAGCGGCCCTGCCAGCTTCCACATCCCTGGCATCGTCCCCGACCATGTAAGAAAGTGGCAAAGCAGTACCCATGTCCTTTGCCGCCTGCAAAAGAAGCGCTGGCTTGGGCTTGCGACAGCCACATCTTTCGTCAGGATGATGGGGGCAGACATAGATAGCATCCACCCGGGCACCACACCTGGCTAACTCGTGCCGCATTTTCTTATGGATCTGGGATAGCGTTTCCTCCGTAAAGTAACCACGGGCTATCCCCGACTGATTTGTGATTACCGCCACTTTGAAGCCGCGGTCATTTAGCAGTCGAATGCTTTCAGGTACGGTAGGCAGAATGTCGAAATCCTCCACACGACGGCAATAAGGCACGTCTCTGGCGATGGTACCATCCCTATCGAGGAATACGGCGCTTCCCAACCCTGTGTCCATTTCAAGCCCAGCACTCAGTGCCAAATATAATACCACGGAATTCATTCTGTCAATCCGCGAACGTCGCTGACGATGGTCATTTGACGGGACACTTCTGCAGAGGCGGACTCGTCCCCAGATCCGGCGGGGATCTGCGCCGATGTTTGGTAGCAACTCCGGCTTTCGCCTTCACCTTTGCTGCCAAACTTCGATCTACAAGAGTAGGGACGGGGTGGCCAATGGGACCATATTGGACTAAAATGACCTCACACGTCCCAGACAGGAGGCAAAGAATTTATGGACAAACCCTTTAGGGTATGGAAAGAAATCTATGCTATCGGAGGATCTGAGCTATCTCATCCATACGACTGCGCCGTTTACCTCATTGCTGCCGGTGACGAGCTGGTGGTCATTGATTCCGGAGCAGGAGACAGCTTCGGCAGGCTAGTAAGCAATATACAAAGCCTGGGATTCAAGACGGAGGACCTTGCTGCGGTAGTGGCTACCCATGCTCACATCGACCACATCGGAGCACTTCATCAATTCCGAGAGGAGTTTGGAGCCCAGGTTATCGCCCATGAGCTTGAGGCCGAGGCCATAGAAACAGGCGTGGGTACAGGAGCCGAGCTTTATGGCGTGGCTTACAGACCTTGCCAGGTGGACATAAGGTTGAGCGGACCGGAAGAGATCATGCGATATGGCGGCCACGAACTCAGGGCGATTCACATCCCTGGTCATACGCCAGGGGGTATCGCCGTTTGCGTGGATATGGAGAAGAGGGTCCTCTTCGGCCAGGATGTTCACGGACCCTATTTTCTCAAGGGGTCAGACATAGCACAGGCTAAGATGTCGCTACAGAAACTCATCGACCTCGAGGCAGACATCCTTTGTGAAGGCCACTTTGGTGTTTATCAGCCAGCGGACGAGGTAAAGCGATACATAGAGGGATATCTTTACACTTTATACAGCTAGGGAAAAGGAGATGATAAAAGCTTTCGACGGAAAGACGCCCCGAATTGCTCCTACAGCTTTTGTCAGCGAGGCTGCTTACATTGTTGGTGATGTGGAGATAGGGGAGAACTCCAGTATTTGGCCTGGTGCAGTTGTTCGCGGCGATTTCACCAGCATAAAGATGGGCAACAACTCACAAATTGAGGACCACTGCGTAGTTCATGCCGGTAGCCCCCTGGTGATTGGTGACAATGTACACATCGGGCACGGTGCGGTAATTCATTGTTGCAGGATAGGCAACAATGTTTCTATCGGTGTCAATGCCACTCTTTTAGACGATGCTGAAATCGGCGACTTCTGCGTTATCGCGGCCAATTCTCTGGTCAGCCAGGGAATGAGGATACCCAATTTCTCCTTTGTTGCTGGTGTACCGGCGGAGGTGAAAGGTAGGGCCACCCCAGCACAAAGGGCTGTTGTTGAGGAGGAGGTAGCAGCTTACGTCAGGTTGGTCTCGGAATATAGACAGAAAGAGCTATGACTCTCAAAACGCCACAGAGATAAGCACTATGAGCGGCGGAGCAACAAAGACTAAGAAAAAGGGGATCAGGCAGGTGGCAACGGCCCTTCTCAGTGGGAAGTGGTAGTTCTGGCGTACGGCCATGACATCCAGCACCAGAATCCAGAGAAGGAGAACCAGAGACGCGAGGTTGTAAAGAAGCTGGCCAGCGCCCGAGTCAAGAACGGCACGAAACAGTGCCAGTGGAGCAAAGAATACCACGGGAAAGCTGGCAAAACAGACTCCGCAAAAGATACTCAGGTAGCTTCCCCTGCCCCGTAACAGTACGGCTACTGCATGGAGCAAACCTGCTTGTATAAGCAAGGCCAGCGGGAAGAGGCTCAGCCAGACCAACACCAGTGGGGCAATGTTGAGCGTGTCTTTTCCCAGCCCGAATATTGTCTCCGCCAGTTGGTGAGGGTTGGGCAGAATAACATAAGCGAATACCACGGAGGAGAAGATAGCCGTTAGTATTGCCCATCCCAAAGGCCTCTTTTCGCTCACTACCCGAAAAGCCGTGGGTGGGGATGCTAGCACCTGATAAAGAACATCCAGTACTCCCAGTACCATTCCTCAATTCTCCATTCTGGCAAGCTCAGCGCCCTGGGCGACAATCTCCATCAGGCTACATAACCTCCATCGACAATAAAAGCATTATCGATGTCGAATGTTCATTATCAATTATCCCTTGCTGAAAGGCAAATGGTGCTCCTATAGCTTGGTTTGTGGATTCGAGTCCTGCTTAGTCGTTGCGAGCCCTTCGCTCTCTGTCATTCTGAGGTCGCCGCAGGTGGCCGAGGAATCTGGCGCCGCTCAGGACAAGCTCCGCGAAGAATTTCCTCCGCTTCCCCCCGAGATTGCCACGTCGCTACGCTCCTCGCAATGACACAAACGAAGGCCTCAGTTTAACGCAGACGGCTAACAGCTACAACGACACCTATTGCCAGCGCCACGAGGTGATAGAGACTGAAATCATCAAAGAAGGTAAGGGCACCTGCGGAAAGCCCGACGTTGGCCACGATATAGCTCACCACCACACAAAGACCGCCAATAACCTCCAAGACCCGACCACGCTTACGATTTACCGAGAGGCTGAGAACCTCAGCTATAGCATAGCCTACGCTGGCTCCCAACAGAAGGCTAAAGAAAAAGAAACCCACAACCTCCCACAACCACCCCCAGGCGATACCGACGACGATAGACAGTCCCAACCCCACCCCAAAAGCCTTGAAGTACTGCCGCGGAGAGATTTCGTAGGTAGGTAGACGCTTGAGACCAGCACACTTTCGGCAACGGGCCCCTACAGGGGTGTGCACCAAACACCTGGGACAAATAGGAGTACCACATCTGCCACAGGTTAGATTGGTGTCTACGTCAGGATGAGCAGCACATTTCATCGACAACGCTTTTGCAGCTAGGCAAGGCTTCTTTGCTTGGCAAGAGCAAAAAGCCGCTCTACGCACTCAGGGGGAATCGCTACCCCACCCATCGGGGTCTCTCTGTCGTTTTCCAGGCCATGATAATCGCTTCCACCAGAGGCAACCAGACCATACTTACTGGCTAAGGAGGCCAGGTACCTCACCACTTTCTGAGGATAGCCGCTGTAGTAGGCCTCGAGGCCTACTAATCCCACCTTTTGGAGCCGAGTTATGAGCTCCTCCAGACTGGCGATGTCATTCGGATGGGCCAGCACAGGCAAGCCACCCACCTTCACTATCAGTTCTACCACCTGTTCAGGTGTCAGCTTTTCTCGCTCTACATAAGCTGGCCCCTCTCGGCCGATATACTTGGCGAAAGCCTCCCTGAGAGATAAGACATAGCCCTGCTCAAACATGGCCTGAGCAATATGGGGTCGTCCCGTCGAACCGCTGCCGGCTATCTCCTGAACCCTCTCCCATTCAATATGGACTCCCAAATCGGCTAGCTTATCTACCATCTTTTGAGCCCGTAACTTCCGCGAATTGCGGAGCCTCTCTAATGTGCTTACAAGTTCAGAATCGCCGTAACGTATGAAATAGGCCAAGACATGGACCTCGCCGCTACGAATGTCAGTGCCAAATTCCACGCCAGGGATAACCCGAAGGCCAGGAAACTCCTGTGCCTCTAGCAAGGCAGGGGCGATTCCGTCAACGCAGTCGTGATCGGTAATAGAAATAACCTCCACTCCCTGGTTTACCGCCAGCCTTACCAGCTCCTGAGGACTAAAACGCCCATCCGAAGCTGTACTATGGAGGTGGAGGTCAGCTTTCACAGCTCACTCTGCTTTCTTGTCAACACGAGTGATACTTATCGCCTTCCCCGTGGTTTGCTCTATCTCTATAAACACCGAATTGAAAATGGCAGGTCCCTTGCCCACAGAGAGACGATGCGGCATCTGGGTAAGGAAGCGATTGATTACCGCCTCGGCATCATCGCCAATAATCGAGTCGCTAGGGCCTACCATGCCTATATCAGTGATGAAAGCCGTGCCCCGGGGCAAGATACGTGCGTCGGCAGTTCCCACGTGGGTGTGAGTCCCCAACACAGCACTAACCCTGCCATCGAGGTAATGTCCCAGGGCATTCTTCTCTGAGGTTGCCTCAGCATGGAAATCAACGATGATAGCTGAAGGCTTCTCTTCAAGCCCTGCCAGCAACTGATCCATGGTTCGGAAGGGACAATCGGCATCAGCCATAAAGGTTCGGCCTGCCAGATTGACCACCAGAACGCCTTGGCACCATAAGTAACCTCGACCGGAAACATAGGGGGAATAGTTTAGCGGGCGGATGATAGGTAAATCACCGTCAAGGTAGGGGATGATCTCCTTCTGGGCCCAGATATGATTGCCTGAAGTCAAGACGTCAACACCGGATTGGAGCAACTCGTCAGCCGTAGATGGGGTCAAACCCTTTCCACCAGCAGCGTTCTCAGCATTGGCAATGACCAAGTCCAGCTGAAAATCAAAGCGCAGGCCTGGCACCAAGCTTTGTACTGCTCTTCTGCCAGGCCTGCCAATGACGTCGCCCACTGCCAGTATTCGCAATGGTATGCCGGAATCCCTATTTTGCGTAGTCTACCGCCCTTGTCTCTCTAATGACAGTAACCTTTACCTGGCCTGGATAGTTCAGACTTTCCTCTATTCTCTTTACTATGTCACGGGCAAGTCTCATGGCGCCCAGGTCATCAATGTCTCCCGGCTTAACCATAATGCGAATCTCTCTACCAGCCTGTATTGCATAGGACTTCTCCACTCCCTGAAAGCTATTGGCTATGCTTTCCAGGGCCTCCAAATGCTTCAGGTATTGCTCTAGTGATTCACGTCTTGCTCCAGGTCTTGCCCCGCTGATACCATCAGCGGCAGAGACAAGAAAGCTCTCTGCACTATGTATCTCTACCTCACCGTGGTGCTCAGCAACAGCTTGAGCCACTTCGGGAGATCTCTCCCACTGCCTAACAATATCAGCACCAATCACGGCATGGGGGCCTTCCGTCTCGAAGTCCACCGCTTTGCCGATATCGTGAAGCAGCCCAGCCTTTTTGGTAACTTCAATATCAGCCCCTACCTCAGCGGCCATCATACCGGCAAAAAGGGCAACCTCTACACTGTGCATCAGGACGTTTTGCCCATAGCTAAAGCGGTATTTGAGTCGCCCCAACAGCTTGATAAGCTCAGGGGCCAAACCATGTACTCCCGCCTTGCTCGCTGCTTGCTCTCCCTCGGTCCGGATAGTTGTCTCGACCTCATCTCCTGCCCGCTGCACCATCTCCTCGATGCGACCGGGATGAATCCGACCGTCCAGGATAAGCCTCTCCAAGGCAATACGAGCAATCTCCCGCCGCACTGGATCGAAGCAAGACAGAGTAACCGCTTCAGGGGTATCATCAATGATCAAATCCACCCCGGTAGCATGTTCCAAGGCTCTAATGTTACGTCCCTCGCGTCCAATTAGGCGTCCCTTCATCTCGTCGCTGGGAAGCGGAACGACAGACACAGTGCCCTCGGCTACTACTTCGGTAGCACAGCGTTGGATAGACTGAGACAAGATATCTCGAGCTTTGTTATCGCCTTCTTCTCTTATCCTGACTTCCATCTGACGCACACGTCGAGATGCTTCCTCGCCAATCTCACTCTCCACCCGCTGAAGCAGCAACTCCTTTGCTTCAGCAGAGGTCAGGTTGGCAATCATCTCCAGTTCATGCTGCTGTTTCTGTCTCAGCTCTTCCGCGCGAGCCCGTGCCCTCTCTACCTCTTTCTCCTTACCAGAGACACCACTCTCACGCCGCTGAAGGCTTTCATCTCTGTGATCCAGGTTTTCCTCCCTTTGGCCCAAACGCTTTTCCATCCGCTGTAGCTCGCCACGGCGGTCTCGGTAACTAGCTTCTGCGTCGGCTCTTATGTTGAAGGCTGCTTCCTTAGCCTCCAGCAGGATAGACTTCTGCTTTTCTGTCGCCTCAGCAGCAAGCCTGCGGGCCTCCTCTTCCGCTGAGCGAGCCCTGTGGCTGACCATCACCCGCCTGGAAAAGAACGCGATCACACCCCCAACGACGAAGCAAGCCAAACCAATAAGTGCATATATCACCTTTACCTCGCTTTCCGTCTGAAGCTTGCCAGGCAGGGGGTAGACTACTGCAATTCGTTATATTAAACCCCTTATGAGGTTCGCTGTCAAGGGAAATAGCCGGTAAATCGATACGCCGGGGGTATTCAAGATAGCGTCCGGAGGGTGCTGAGTGCGGCTGCCTTTAGTGCGGCAAGGTAACCTCGGGGGTTATCGAATACGACACCCCTAGGCCCGCTTGACGTGCAGAACGGGGTGCCTGACCCACATAATAATAGCTTTTGCGATGGCTACAAAACCATCAGGTTGTTTCGATGCACCACCTCAGCACCATACTCATAGCCCAAGATAGACATGATCTCTTCAGAGTGGGCGCCCTTGATAGCCTCGATGTCAGCAGAACTGTAGTTTAGTATCCCGCAGGCGATACGGCTACCCTGCGTATCAACAACTTGGACAACATCACCACGGCGAAATTCTCCTTCCACCCCTTTGATCCCGGCAGGCAGCAAGCTTCCCTTTCCCTTCTTAAGAGCTGCTGCTGCCCCATCATCAACGATGACCTTGCCTCGAGAAGCCAGTCCACTAACCATCC
>JAUWXW010000019.1 GCA_030616195.1 Chloroflexota bacterium
GATCTGTGGCTGGTGGGCGGCCCAGCATTCCGCCGGGGTCGCGCCTGAGTCAGCCAAAGAAGGCGCCAAAGCCCCTGTGCCGGAGCGCCAGGTCGCAGCGCGGGAAGCTGCTGGCGCCGCGGTGGCGGCTTCGGGGCAAACTGCGGCCGAGAGCACGCTTGCGTCCACCGCAGAGTCAACCAGTGTCGAGGCCATCAGGAGAAAGAGAATACAGATACTTAATGAAGACGGCTCCAGCGTGCTCGACCTGGAAGGAATAGAAAAGGCAGGAGACAGGCTGTGCATGAAGGGGAAACTGATGGGCAGTTTCTCCACCAACATGTACCTGGATGCCAGCGGCTTCTACCGCATGCTGCGCATGTTGATAGGGCCGGCCACTATAGCTTTCGCCTTGCTGTCGCCCATTTACTGGCTCAAGGAGAGGAAGGCCAGGAAACAGTGATGACCCGGGCGATGTCAATTGGCTGCCTCTCCTGCCTGTCTGAGATGTCGTCTGGGTGATAGCCGACCATCACCCTGGCTGACACTCCCAGGGCTCAGGACGGGCTCTCAAGGGTTGCCCGACATGGGGCAACCCTAATTACTGCCCTCAGCCGGGGCTGTGTGGACGATCGCTGATGGGCCAGCAACGGTCTCGGGGATGAACTCCGGCGGCTTCTCCAGTTCCATTGTTACTGCCTCCGGCTTGCAGATGTTCATACACAGGGCACAGCCGACGCACTTGTCGAGATCGATGATAGCTTTCTTGGTGTCATACCCAGGGAGTTCCTTCATTTCGACAGCACCGAAGAAACACCGCGGCACGCATTCCTGGCAGCCGTTGCATTTGTCGTTATCGACTTTGGGCAGGAAGCGGCTGGCGGCAAGGACTTGATACACGTTGCCTGCTCGAAGCGTGGGGTTCAGAACCAGGCAGGCACAGCCATCACAGTAGCAGATGAACTCCAGGGCTTCCATGGGAGACATATTGGTCACCGTGGGGATCAGCCCGGCGTCCGTGGCCTTCACGGAAATGGCCATGGCTTCATCCACTGAAACCTTCGTGCCGCTGCCGCGGTACAGATCGTATTCTGCCCTCCTGCCGAATTGCGTGCAGACCTCAACCGGGTGGTCACAGGCCTTCGCTCCTACCCGACAGCAGCAGTTACGCACAGTAATCAGATCCTTGTGCGCCTGAATTACGGCCTCGATGCTTTCACAGGCAAGGAGCTCGACGTCCGCCGGAGCGGTCTTCAGGGGTAGGATAGTCCTCAGGATAGGGGACCCCAGTGAGGCATTTCCTTCCGCTATCTGGCGCCACCAACCGCTCTCATAAAACTTCATCCACAGCTTGTCGATTCCAGCCGGAACGTACTCCGCCTTACTGGCAAGTATGTTGTCGTGCAGGGTCCCCAGACTACCGGGGTAGCGATACCCCCTCCTCGACGCCACCACAAGACCTCTTTGTGCTAGCCTGCGAATCTTGTCCTCGACGGCCTTCTCTTCCATGTTGAATTTAGCCGCCAAATCTGCATTGGATGCCGGGAGTTCCAGAAGAAAGCGAGCTTCCTCCGGCGTCATGGCGCACTCCAGTATTCTGTGCAGCAGTTCTGATTCGGGACGCCCGTTTCTCTCCGCCAGCTTGATAATGGCCTCGTCAGTACCCATGATTTATTTCCTCCTTTCGGCTGTTATGAGCCTCCGAGTCTTCATACCGGCTCGGTTGACGACGCAAACATATTTGCTGTGAGGTTCAAACTCGGTGTATCACCCCTCTCCCAACTTTCCTCAAAGACGCGGTCATAACCTGTAGATGATATCTTCCATTCCCCATTTACCTTGACATACTCATCATGATAGAAAGCCGTCGTCAGCAATCCCTTGTTTTCCTGCGTATCAATCATGTAGTTGTCCAGTGCCCATGTACCCCTGGCTGTGGTATCGCTGGTTATCTCGATTTCGGGATGATGGCCATGATGCATCCCGAAGAAATGATACCGGGCCAGGCCCCTCTTGATGAATTTCATAATGGCATACACACCCTGGGGTTGGTACTGCCCGTCGGAATAGCTTGTCGTCGCATCTTCAGCAAAACACTCGGCGAACTCGTCCCATAGCTTGCTGTCGAGACAACGAAGGTATTTGTACTTCAGCCTCCTGATAGCCTCGATATCCTCCAAACGCCTTATCCTCGCCTCAAGTTCTGCGAGATCAGCCATGATAACAGCCTCCCTCAAAGCCGACCATTACGGCTACTTCAGGGCTCATGTTTACTCCTCAGGCAGTCCAAACATGCTTTGTGTGAGCTTCAAACTGGGAGTTTCCCCCCTGTCCCACACCTCCTCAAAACCGCGGACATAACCGGTGGATTTTATCTTCCACTCCCCATTTACTTTCACGTATTCGTCAGTATAGAAGGCCGTTCCCCTCAGCCCCATATTTGCCTCCGTAATGACCAGGTAGTCTTTTAATGCCCATACGCCCCTGGCTGTGGTATCACTCGTTATTTCAATCTCGGGATGATGGCCATGATGCATGCTGATCATGCTGGGGCCCAGAGCTTCCCTGAGGAACTGCACGATTGCATCTCTACCGCTGTAGCTGTGCTTTCCGCCGGAATAACTTGTTGTCGCATCCTCCGCAAAACACTCCGCCAGTTCATCCCACAGCTTGCTGTCGAGACAACGAAAGTACTTGTGCTTCAGCGTCTTGATAGCCTCAATATCCTCCAGTCGTTTCATTCTTGCCTCGATTTCGGCTAGGTCAGCCATGATAACAACCTCCTTTCTTTGGGACACACCCCTTTGAACTTTGCTTTTTGCTCTTTGAACTTTGAATTCGTAGAAACCTGCTTCTATTTTCCCCCGCCTCGGGCCATGTGCCGGGCGGCAATATAGCCAAAAATCATACTTTTGCCTTGGGCGGCACCGCTATCGTAATGATGGCCCAGGGGCAACATGGCCTGCGTGTTGCTGGTACAGTATAGACCCGGTATGACCTCTGCGCGGACATCTATTACCTCAGCATTGGTATTGGTCACCAGCCCTCCCAGGTTACCAGCCGTGGTTAATCCGAGTTGCACCCCATAAAAGGGTGGTTTCTCCAGGGGGCCCAGGACCGGACTGGGCTTGCGGCCGGGGAATACGAACTCACCCCACTGACGATCAAAGGTACCCTCTCCACGGTGGAAGTCGGGGTCGCGCCCCTCTCGAGCAAACCTGTTGAACCGGTCCACCGTCTCCACCAGATTGTCTCCTGGAATACCTAACGCCTCAGCCAGCTCCGGCAGGGTATCACCTCGCTTCATCCACTCGGCCACTTCGGAGCCCCTCTTGAGGTTCGCCACCGGTATTATATCTCTGAAGCCTTGATCGCATATCCAGAACACCGGCCAGTTGGCGTATTCGCCTTTAATTCGATCATAGTCACACAGTGCCCTCCCCATGTCTGGGTAGAAACATTCATCACAGCACCGCTTGCCATGGCGATTCACCATGATCATACCCGGATAGCCATAGATAAAGGGCCGGTAGAGGCGCTTGCCCCCCTCCACGATATCCTTAGGAAGGCTAAGACCGGGTTGGAATATGCTGTGGTCCATCAGCGCCAGCGCGGCACCAACCTCCATCCCCATTATGTGACCGTCCCCCTCATTGGAAGGCGCCGTGTAGGCATGTAGAGGGGGAGAGTATATAAATCTCTTGTTCATCTCCTCGTTCCACTCGAAGCCTCCGGTAGCCAGCAGAACCCCCTTCTTGCCCCTTACGAAGAAGTCCCGCCCCTCGCGCTCGGCCCGTATACCTATGACCTTACCGTCCTGGACTACTAGCTCTCTGCCCCGGGAACTGGTTATTATGTCGATACCCCGATCAATACAGGCCAATACCAGGGGGCCGATAAGGCCCCGTCCCTGGATCCAGGGATCACGTGGACCTATAAGATACCTAACGGGATCGGTGCGCACCTTAGCCAGCAAAGGATGCGCCTTCTCTGCCTCCTCCAGGATTGGCGGCATGACTTCAGGGTCTGGCCAAATCTTGCGCCCCATGGGTTTTCCGCCAGGGGCGTCTGCACAGTATTCAGTGCGGCTGCCATCATCTTCGCAGGACATCTTAAGGGTGGTATGCTCCTCCAGGTAACGGACCATCTCCGGCCCGGTGTCTATATAGGCAGCCAGAATATCCTCGTCGTGGTGCCCCATGCTCACGCCGCGTATATACTGCAAGGTGTCCTCGCGGGAATCCTGGATCCCCATCTCCAGCATATGGTGGTTGAAAGGTATCCAGACAGCACCTCCCGATATGGCAGTACCCCCACCGATAGCATCCGCCTTCTCAAGGACCACGGTGCTCAGGCCCAGATCGTGGCCTAATATGGCAGCCGTGAGTCCGCCACCGCTGGAACCGACTGCCACTAGGTCGACTTCCATGTCCCATCTGCCAGGCACCTTAGTCAGTCTAACCATCGGTCACACCTCCATCATAAATGTTCACGCATATCACAGGCTTCCCCCTCATTCCTCCTCTTCCTTTTACTCGGCTCGGAGGTATCCCATACTCACCAGATTCCTCCTTGCCTACTGAGGACCACCAGCTACAGGGATAATGACCCCGCTGATGTAGGCTGAGGCTTCTGAGGCAAGAAAGACAGCCAGGCCGAGCAAGTCATCAGGTTGTCCGACCCGCCCCAGCGGAGCGGCTTTAGAGAATTTCTCGAATAGAGCAGGGCCCAACACGTCCTGTGCCCGACGAGTGGCTATTAGGCCAGGCGAAATAGCATTAACACGAACATTAAAGGAGCCCCACTCAACGGCCAGGACTCGTGTGAACTGATTGAGCCCGGCCTTGGCGGCCGAGTAATGCGCTTGGTTCGCAACAGTGGCTGTTGCCGACCCAGAACTGAGGTTGATGATGCTGCCACTTCTCTGCTCGACCATCACTCTCCCTACCGTCCGAGCGCACAAATAAACACTTTTCAGGTTCAGATCTATCACTCTGTCCCAAGCCTCCTCGCTCATGTCCAATAGAGACGTCCACTCTGCTATGCCGGCAGAATTAACCAGGACGTCTATCCGGCCGAACTCCCCTATAGCAGCCTGCACCATGTCCGACACTTGAGCGCTATTGGTCACATCGGTGGGCACTGCCAAGGCTTTGCCTCCCTGGGCGGTGATTTCCTGGGCGGTAGCTTCCAACTCGGTGACAGTACGGGCTGCAAGCACCACAGAGGCTCCGGCCTCGGCGAAGCCCAGGGCCAGCTTCTTGCCTATCCCCCGACTGCTCCCGGTGATGACAGCGACCTTGCCATCAAGCGAGAAATCCGGGATACCCATACCTTCTCCTTCTATGGCCACAATTGCCTCACATGGCTCTTTTGGTGTGGTTTCTGCCTTTCCTTGTCCTATCGATTACCCGAGATTTCACCCTTTCGCTCTTGCCCACTTCACCCCGGATAACGCGTCAAGTACTGTAGGGCGAGGTTGCCGGCGGTCGCAAGCAGCGACACCCGACCAACTCGCTGTGGCAAGCTTTCGCCTTGCCCAGGCAACTTCCCTTTCCTGTCGCCTCCTAATGGCGCTCGTCTCCCAATATCGTAGCATCATTAGTTCAACTTATCAAAATGATGGCTGGTTCAGACCTCCAGACTTCTATTTGAGCAACCGAGTATTGAACATAGCCATGGCCATCGTATACAATAAGCGACACAAGGGGTACGCCAACAGTCTGGGGAGAGGACTTAGAAACGGCTTTCGCCCGCGATGAATGTATTTGAATTCGTGGGTGTCAGGTCCTCGCCACGGCGAGTCGCTCGACAGAGTCGCCTCAGGAGACCTATGGAGACCCGACCTGACCCAACGCTTTGTCCACGATGAGTGGCGATGTGAAACTTATCCCCTACTATAGAGCGAGAATCCAAATCAGGAGGTGTCTAAGTGAGTTCACCGTTTTCCCTGGAAGGCAAGGTAGCCATCGTAACGGGGTCCGGCAGGGGAATAGGCAAAACCACTGCTGTGATGATGGCCCAGGCGGGCGCTGCCGTAACGGTCCTGGCTCGAACGGCTGCCGACGTTGAGAACGCCGCAGCCGAAATTCGCGCTCAGGGTGGAAAGGCCCTGGCCGTACCCACGGACGTCCGAGTCAGCGAGCAGATAGCCAACATGGTAAACAAGACCCTGGAGGAGTTCGGCCACATTGACATCCTGGTCAACAATGCCGGCGCCTCTTTCCCGCTACCGACCCTCCAACTGAGTGAGGGGGGCTGGGACGCCCTCGTTCGGGAGAACCTGAAGGCTCCCTTCCTGTGCAGCAAGGCGGTGGCGGAAGCCATGATAAAGCAAGGCGGGGGGAGTATCGTCAACATCTCTTCCACAGAGGGTATGCGTTCCGCGGCCACCAACGCCGCCTACGCAGCCGCCAAGGCCGGGGTCATCAACTTGACGCGGAGTCTGGCAGTGGAATGGGCGCAGTATAACATCCGGGTCAACTGCATATGTCCGGGCTTTATCGAGAACCCGGGCATGGCCCAGGCCCTGGAACAGGATACCGGCCGGAAGGAGAAGCTGGCTACCGTCCCGATGCAGCGCGTAGGAAAGCAGCAGGAGATCGCCGCCGGGGTGATTTACCTGGCATCAGACGCCTCCACTTATACCACCGGGGCCCTGCTGACCATTGACGGCGGATTCACCAGCGTGCTGGGGTAACCCAGGCGGTGACGTCCTCCTGTAACCCGGCTCTTACCCCAACTGAGGCAGGCATTCCCTCCGGCCTCAACAGCCGATACCCCAGCCTTCAGGCTGGGGAGACTCACCTGCATCAGCACCCCAAGGGCGGGCTTATGGTCATTGACTAAATAGACGGACATTTTGTGCCACCAGTTATTGTGATGCTGCCCACACGAGGGGAAAGGATTCATGCTATGGAATAAACTGGCGGAACGACCTGAAGGTCGTTCCCTACTTGGAATGCAATGTCCCAAGCTGCCAGGGGGACATAGAACAATGTAGGGACCGAGCTTTAGCTCGGTCCGAAAAGGGAGCATCAATTCTGAGGTCAGAGGGAATGCACCAGTGGGTGTCAGGTCTCCATAGGCGACTCGCCGTGGCGAGGACCTGACACCCACCGGAGGGTCGCGAGACACATAGGCAATGATAATCATTGGGGTCGCCTAAGGCGACTGCCCGACGCATCAGGCAACTGCAAACGCGCTCAGTCCTCGATCTTGAACTCCCACTGGCAGGAGATTTCCTCCGGGCTCTTTCGAGGCGGCAGCTTCAGAGGTGTCACCTTTATCCTGGGATTAACCAGATACTTCTCCATAGCCTTCTTCTCCAGCACGTGACAGAACCAATCTATCATTTCCGGGGCCTGCCTCTCGTAGTACAATAACGAACGACATTGAGGTATGGTTATGATGACGTGATTCTCATTTATTATGTTGAACTGGGTTTTGTACAAATTGCCCATAGTGTTGTCCAGGGGCAACTGGAGAGCCTTCAGCGAATCAACGACCGTATTAAGCTGGATATTGCCTATCTTGGCATACCTGGGATTTACCGTCGCACCTACTCTCTCCCAGGCTTCTAGTTGAATCTCGTTAGCTGCATCAATGCCGGACCTCTGCCTTGTTGCATCGTAAAAGGCTGTAGCCATGTGAATCCAGGCGAACTGCCATACCTCCATGATCTTGAGGAGGAACTCCTTGGACAAGTCGGCAAACGTCAAGTCGGGATTGAAGGGGCCGCTCAGATCATTTAGTTCTTGTGCCATTTTTTCTCCTTTCTAACTGTGAATTGCTTCGGTCGCCCAGTTGCCCGTTATTCCTCGATCTTAAACTCCCACTGACAGGCAATCTCATCCTTGCTTTTCCGTGGAGGCAGCTTGAGGCAAGCGGTTTTCATCTTGGGATTGAAACAATAGGCAGTGTCTTCAAACGCCCACCTGTCCATTTCACAGGCGTTTGTCAAGGCTGCCATGTCTCCGTGCCTCTCAAAATATCCCAGGCCCCGGCAGTGGTTAACGGTGAGGATGCCATGATTATTGTTTTTCAGCTCGCACCGGAAGTCCGGCCATATTCCCCCCGCTCCTGGGTCAACCTGAAAATACTTGAAAAGGCTGGCGACGTCCTCTCCCCAGATATTCATTGCCTCCCTGCTCCGGCGCACCTCCAGCGGCACGGCCCTTCTCCAGATCTCCCAGTCCCACTCACTGGCAGTCTTTTCACCAAACTTCTCCCTGATGAAGTTGTACCACAGCCCATCTATTCCCAGGTACAGCTTGCCTCCAGCTTCCCAAAGGCGCAAAAGCGCCTCTTTGGAGAAATCCGCCAGTCTCAGATCCGGGTTGAACTCCCCGCTGTAGTCTTGTAGCTCTTCCATACGAACCTCCTTTAGCAGTTGAGGGTATATACCATCACCCTGAGGTCGCCTCAGGCGACCTCAGAATGACACCAAGCGAAGGGCTCAGAATGATAGACAGGATTATTACACCGCCTCCGGTTGACTGTCCCGGCCTTGACTCTTTCATGTCGTCTGCTCCACGACACTCGACTGCGAATATGGTAGCACCGCCGGTAAGACTTACCGAAAAAGGTGACACACTCAACAATGTCTCATTGTGGCAATCAAGACTGGCTATCGGCTTTGCATGCAATAAACCAGCCAGCTAAACGAACCAGGGGCGTCCAGGCGATGAAGCTTCCCAATGCCCCGAGCTTGGACGTACCTCAATGTACCAGGCTCACCCGAGCCATGGCACATCTGTTTAAGCGCGTAGTTGCCGAGTTCATTGGCCAAGCCTACAAACCAGCTCAGTCTTCGATCTTAAACTCCCATTGGCAAGCAATTTCCTCCGGGCTCTTCCGAGGAGGCAGTAGCAAAGGTGTTACCTTTATCCTGGGATTGACAAGATACTTTTCCATGACCGGCTTCTCCAGCACGTGACACATCGGTTGTATTCTTTCCGGTTCAGCTTTCTCAAGATAGTCCAGTGTGCGGCATTTGGTTACCGTCAACATGATGTGATTGGGGCTCTTGATTTCAAACTCACCGGGGAACAGCCCTATGGTGTTGTCCAGAGGCAATTGGAGGACCTTCAGGGAGTCAACCACCGTATTCAACTCGATCTTGGCAAGCTTGGCGTACCTTGGATTTACCTTCTCACCCACTCTCAGCCAGGTCGCCAGCTCACACTCGTTGGCTGCTTCAGAGCCAAATCTCGCCTTGACTGCGTCGTAATAGCCTCCACTCATGATGAGCCAGGCGTACTGGTAGGCATGCATCATCCTGAGCAGAAAATCCTTGGAGAAGTTCTCATGGGTTAGATTAGGATAAAACAGACCACTCAAATCATCCAGCTCCGGAATATCAGTTGTCTCGTTTACTACCTCTTCTTTGTTTCGGACCCTGGTACCTTCCGGTACCTCAAGCTTGTACTCCCACTGGCAGGCGATATCATCCGGGCCTTGTCGAGGAGGCAGCTTTGTAGCCTTTAGCTGGACATCCAGATTCACTTTATATTTCTGGATAATCTGGGGTTCATTTATCTGGCACATCGGGACTATTCTATCCGGGGCGTTCCTCTCACACCATTCCATCGAGGGACATCTCCTCACAGTGACTATGGCATGGTTCTCGTTCCTGATATCATACTCGACAGGGTATATGGCCCCCATGGTGTTGTCCAGAGGCAACTGGAGTCCCTTCAGACAGTCAACCACGTTCTTCATCGGGATATTGGCTATCCTGGCGTACCTGGTATTGCAGCGCTCCGCACATCCCAGCCACATCTCCAGATCGCACTCCCAGGCTGGTTGATGGCCAAATCTGGTGTAAACCTGATCGAACCAGGCTGCATCCATCTGAAGCCATGCCCACTGCCAACTATGGAGCAACTTGATGAGGAAATCCTTGGAGAAATCCTCAAACCTTAGATGGGGATTAAACGGACCGCTTAGATCATTTACCTCAGGCATCTTGGGCCTCCTTCCATTGTTCTGATACTATCTGGAACCTGATAGCGGTGGTTGTCGTCTCACGCCCTGGATTGGACTTCCGCTGGTAGAATGGGGAAAAGAGCAGCTTATGCCGGTTCTTCCTTGTCTTGCACCTCAAATGCATGTTCTTGTATGTCCATGTCGGTGCGCCGACAATAACGCCTCATCCTGGGCAGCGTTCAACTGTCATTATACCGTCTGGAAGGCAAAAGGGAAACCGCTATAGCGCCTTGGCTTGGTGTGTAGCTGCTAATTCTGGGAATCGACCCCGGAAGGGGTCTCCCACACTAGCATGTCTGTGGGAGAGCCTTCCCAGGCTCGATAAGACGCCGCCCCCTAATTAGATTTGACGTCCCACATCATATCCGGCTGCAATAGCTGCCATAATCGTGCCTTGACCCTCGCCAGCAACGCCACTCGCATCTCCCACTGTGTGGGTTTCAATGCCTTTCTTCTCCGCTACCTCAGCCAGGAATATGTTTGGTCGCCTATCACTGGCCAACACAATCGTATCGATTTCCGGCAGTCTCTCTCTCCCACGCTGACTCACCATCCAAACATCATCGGTGGGCAAGATCTCAATCCTCTCGACGCTTTTGTACCTTTTTACGCCTTCGTCTATTATTCTGGCCACCAGATAATACCTGTCGTTAGAAGCCATTTTTTCAGCAAAGTGCGCCCCTTTTTCCACTACATAGACTATCTTGCCCCTTTCTGCCAAATAATCTGCCACTTGCAGGCCGATTTGATCGCCGCCAACAACGAGAACATTACCCCCGGTCAACCTCTCTTCCTCGAGGAGCTCGTCCACCATTACCAGCTCCATGTCCTTCACGTTTTCCAGTCCCTGGATAAATCCCAGTGGCACTTCAGGCAAGCTGCCGGTGGCTATGACGAGCACGTCAGGGCTGATTTGATCCAGCAAAGCCTCATCAACCGGCGCATTCAGACGAATCTGTACCCCCAGCTTGTTGAGCTGCCTTTCATACCAGGGGATGATATCTCCTATTTCCTCCCTCTTTGGCATTGCAGCCGCCAGTCTAAGTTGTCCCCCTATCCAGCCCTTACTTTCACATAAGGTGACGTTATGCCCGGCAAAAGCTGCCCGTCTGGCCGCTTCCAGCCCGGCGCACCCTGCCCCGGCGACCAGGACCTTCTTCGCCGTGGCCCCTTTCTCACCTTCTATCTCCTTTATAAGGTACTCTCTGCCTAATCGTGCGTTCACAGCACAAGTTGCTTCTCCGTATTTGAGGATTCCCTCGATGCAGCCCAAGCACTCTGCCAGGCATGGTCGTATGTCTGCAATCTCTCCATTCCTCGCTTTGGCAACCATCTCGGGATCGGCTACCTGAGCCCTGGCCATAGCCACCAGATCCGCCTTGCCGTCCCTTACCAGGGCATCAGCCATCACCGGGCTCTTTATTCTGCCTACCGTCGCCACCGGGATGGAGACATGTTTCTTGACCTGCTCCGCAAAATGAGCGAAGGCCCCCTGATTTTCATACATGGGTGCTATGTTAACGTGCAGGGTACCGTAGGCTGAACCCGCCTGTGAGACGCTTATGTAGGCAACGCCCTCCTTCTCAAGAATGGGGGCCAGCTTGCACAGGTCATCTATTCTCCATCCGCCTTCGCCTATGAAGTCATCGCCTGGCAGCCGAACGCCCACCGGGAAGCCATCTCCCGCCTTCTTCCTCACTTCCCTTACCACCTCAAGCAAGAACCTTATCCTGTTCTCGAAAGTGCCCCCGTATTCATCCGTCCTTCTGTTGTAATAGGGAGTCAGGAACTCGTTTATCAGATACGAATGCGCACCATGGATTTCGACGAAATCGAACCCCACCCCCGCACAGCGCCCCGCCGCAACTCCGAAGGCCTCCACGTACTCCTTCAGTTCGTCCCTGGTCACCTCCCTTATGGGCATGCCTGATTGAATCATTTCGGGAATCACCGAGGGACATACGGCAGGCTCGGGAAGATGGTTCAAACCCCCGTGGTTCAACTGCGCGCCAAACTTGACATCATACTCATGTACTGCCTTCACCATCTCTTCCAGGCTGGGGTAGACCTTCTCATCCCACAAATGCATCGAATTCATTAGTTGGGGACCAGACACGCCTGAAGGATGAACTGCGGCGGCTCCAGTTACTATCATGCCCGGCTCACTCCGCGCCCTCTCGACAATGAATTCAGTGTGCTGGGGCATAGTACATCCATCTTCATCTATCCCGAAACCTGGCTCCATAGCAGGCATCAAGACCCTGTTCTTGACTTCCATTTGGCCTATCTTGATGGGCTGGAAAAGGTGCTTTAGTTGTCCCAAGGTTCTCCTCCTTTGAAGCATTGTAGGGCCACGTCTCCACAGGTCTCCTGAGGCGACCCTGGCGGCCGACTCGCCGTGGCGAGCTTTAGCCTGGCCCCAAGCAGCCATGAG